>PMXH01000259.1 GCA_003165855.1 Acidobacteriaceae bacterium
CCACTATTCCGACCTTCTGTTCCACGATTTCCCCGGCCTCTTGCGTCCCGGCGATCTCGTGGTCTTCAACAACACTCGCGTCTTTCCCGCGCGTCTCTACGGCCGCCGCCAGGGCGTGCGCGCCCAGCCTGTCAGCCCTCACAATCCGGCCGCGCGCGATTTCCTCCACGGCCGCATCGAGGTTCTCCTAACCCGCCAGCTCTCCACTCAGCCCAACGATTGGGGATGCCTGGTTCGTCCCGGCCGCAAAATCGGCGTCGGCGAGCATCTTTTTTTCGGCGAGCACGACGAATTGCAAGCCCAGGTCATCGCCCGCGCCGAGTTCGGCGAGCGCCACATCCGCTTCGAGCCCTCCCCTGATAAGAACGACGATTTCTTCGCCGCCCTCGATCGCATCGGCCACATCCCACTCCCGCCCTACATCGCGCGCCCCGATTCGTCCCGCGATCGCGAACGCTATCAAACCGTCTATGCCCAGCAGCGCGGATCAGTCGCCGCCCCTACCGCCGGTCTCCACTTCACCCCGCAAATCCTTGACCGCATCCGCCAGCGCGAAGTCGAGACCGTCGAGATCACCCTGCACGTCGGCCTCGGAACGTTTCAGCCCGTCCACGTCGAGCGCGTCGAGGATCACAAACTTCATTCCGAACCTTATTCCATTTCCCCCGCCGCAGCCTCCTCGATCAATCAAGCTCTCCTCGCCTCGCGCCGCGTCATCGCCATCGGTACCACCACCGTCCGCACCCTCGAACATGCGATTCGCCTCGGCGCAGGAACCATTCTCGCGGGTGCCTCCGCTGCCGACCTCTTCATCTACCCCAGCTTCGAATTCAAGGCAGTGAGCGCCATGCTCACCAATTTCCACCTCCCGCAATCCACCCTGCTCATGCTGGTCAGCGCCTTCGGCGGACGCGAAAACGTCCTCCATGCCTACGACCACGCCGTCTCCGACCGCTACCGCTTCTATTCCTACGGCGACTGCATGTTCATCGAATGATGCAGAAATCTTTACGCCCTACCCTGTGACCCTCTGTGCCCCCCTGTGTTTAAGCCTTTGACCTAAGGTCTTCCAAAAAGAAAAGCGGCCCGCAAAGGCCGCTATCCAAACTGAGAACTAGGGACTAGGGACTGAGAACTGCCCCTACCGCCCTGCCGCTGCTGCACTCATCAACCCTGCAATCTGCATCCCTTCAATCCGCGCCAGCACATGCTCCATGCTAGCTCCCGTGTCCGTGCAAGCATCCACATACGGATGCCGGCCCCCATCGGCGTGCATCACCAGCACCACCGTCTCCGCCTGCGCTTTCTTCACCGCATAAGGTAAATGATGCCGGTCATTCCTGGTCAGGCTCGGTCCCAACACCACCAAATCGAATGTGTTCTTCGTCAGCGCTTCTACCACCGCCTTGCGCCCCACGGCCTTCTCCACCGTATGTCCAGCCTGCTCAAATGACGCCGCCGGAGCCGCCTGCGCCTCCGCATCCCCTTCACCATAAAGAATCTTCAGCTTCGCTGCCTTCGCCATTATTCCCGTCCTTGCGCAGTACGATCAACTCAGTACTGGCAATGCCACGGTACCAACCGCCCCGCCCTCTGAGAACGTCACCGAAGGCCAGCAACGAACGGGGATATACCGCAAATCTCCGGTGGGTGCGAAGTTTTGATTGTCATTCCGAACAAGCNNTGCGACGCAATAATCGCGCGTTTGGCTCGCTTCCTTTATTTAGCGAAGAAGTAGTCGAAGGATTTTACCGCCGTGAACTCGTCGTCCTTGATGTCGAACACGGTGTACAGCTTGGTCACCTGCACCACGTCGCGGACTTTCTTGGTCAGGCTGAGCAGCTTGAGTTCTCCCCCCGAGTTCCGCACCGTGGTAAAGCTGCTCACCAGTTCCCCCATGCCCGACGAGTCGATGTAATCCACCTTCGCCAGATTGAGCACAATTTTTTTCTTGCCCTCGGCGATGAGCCGCCGCACCGTGTCACGCAACTGTCCCGTTTCGTCGCCCAGAATAATACGTCCGTCGATGTCGACGATGGTTACGTGGCTGACTTCGCGCGTCTCGATGGTCATAGTGAATACAGGGCTGGCTCTCGGCTTTCGCCCTTGGCGGGAATGTTAGAGCGCGAGCCTCAGCAAGTCAATGCCTGCCCGCTAATAGCTGGGTCAGTTCGATTGTCATCCTGAGCAAGCGTTTTTGGCGCAGCGAAGGATCCAGGCGAGCCGCGCGAAGTGTCGCGTTTTTTGCGACACAATAATCGCGCGTTTGGCTCGCTTCCTTACCAAGCTGACCCCTGCCCCGCTAATACCTCAGTAAGTCGACCACTCTCGCCGCCTGTATCGGCTTCGAATCCCGGATCTCCTGAATCGGAGAGGTCACGATCGGAGTGGCATATTCCGGATGATGAAATTCCAGATGCATTCCTCGTCCCACAAACTGCAGCTTCAGCATCGATCCGCCCCACGTCGACCCCGCAATCGCCACCTGCACCGGCCGCGGACAGAATTCCGGATGCCCCGAGATCAGCGCGTCGCTCCCTCCCAGCAGCACCGCCGTGTAGCAGTGATGCAGCGTCTGAATGTGCAGCACAGTCTCCGGCGGCAAATCGTGCAGAAACACTCCTCCCTCGATCTCCGATTGGATGATCGCATGGTTCACATCGTCGGCGAGATTCGGGTGGGCGATGAACATATGGCTAAAACGATCCCAGGAGTTTACCCCAAATCGTCTCTCCCAGAGGAATGGAATTACGCTGATAAATGCACTTTAGAACATGTTCCCACAAACACATTCTCAGGGTTGGATGTCCCAAGTACCCCGTCGGGTGCGGGAAAAAGCCAACCCTTCAGTCCCACCCTTCCCAACTACTCCCACTACGGAATGACCGCAATCGACCCCTGCGGCCCCGCAAAAATCGCTCCCCCACCAGCGTAGGCGCTCACCGCATTAAACTGCACCCCAGACTTCTTCGGCGGACTGATCCTGGTCGGGTTCTGCGGCGGCCGAAAGTCATAAATGAATTTCGGCCCGGCAATAAACAGCCGAGTCTGTCCCTCTCCGCCTTTCCCTCCGCCATCACTGCTTCTGCGATCGTAAGCTACCGCCGAGTAATACGACTGCGGATATATCTCCGACAATTTCCACGTCTTCCCGCCATCATTGCTGAAGGCTAGGTTCGGCCCATCCTGCTCGGGAAGCTTGTAATCTCCACCCGCAATCACGCCGTGCAGTGCATCGCGAAACGCGATCGAGAAGATTCCCTCCGACTCCGCGCCGTGGATCAGCGGCGTCTCAAACACTTCCCACGTTCGCCCCCGGTCGGCCGAGTGGAACACCCGCGCCGCCCGCCCTCCCGTCGCGAACCACAGGTTGAGGTCCGCCCCGCCCAGAATCGCGACACACGAATTGCTGGCCGCGAACGCCCCTTCGCCTTCCACCGCCGGCGGTAGCTCGGCCGCCGGCAAGCGGCTCCAGCTTTCCCCGTCCGTGGTCATCAGTAATTCAAACTTCAACTTGCCGCTTTCGTCCGCAATGGGATCGCCCAGCACGATCCCGTGGCTTCGATCCCAAAACACCATGCAATCCAAAAACCCCTTCGGATTCGTCTCGGTAAACTGCAGCGCCCAGTGCTGCCCGCCGTCACTCGTGTGGTAGATGCGCGACTGCTCACCCGCACCAGCGGACATCAGAAACGCTTCCTCGGCGGAGAACGCAACCACACCGCGGAAGTCGAGCCCTTCGGCTCCCGGAACCTGCGCCGCAATCCAGCTCTGCCCACCGTCTTTCGTCCTGAGGTAGGTCCCATGCGTCCCCGATGCCCACGCAATTTGCCGCGACACCGCGCTCACTCCGCGCAGGTTTTCGTTGCTGTGTGTCGGATGAGTCTGCGGCGCGGTCTGCGCCAGCGCAGCGGCCCCAAGGACGAGCGTCAGCAAGTGGCGCATGGGTGATTTCCCGTTCACGACCCCATCTACCTGGCCGTGAAGTCGGCGAAGGTCGCGGTCTTTCCGAAGTAAATGCGCAACGTGCATTTCGGCCCCACGTGGGCGAAAGCCACTTCCAGCGCGTCCGAAGGCTGGCTCACCGAGTCGGTCTCCATCGGCACGCGCGCGATGTCCTGCTTTTCGTCGTAACCCGCCCCCGCCGTCACGTTCTTGTTCACCACCAGCGTCCACTTGTCCTTGCCGGGGATGGGATAAACCGTATAAGCGCCCACCGCGAGCGCCGAGCCCCCGAGCGTGAGCTGCGCCTCCGTAAACAATGTCATGGGCATCCCGCCCGGCGTCCACGGCTTCCCGTTGGGAAGTTTGTCGTTCTTGGCGCTGATCGGGTTGTAGCGAATATAGACCTGGCGCCCATCCTCCAGATTGCAACTCGCGGTGGACGATGGCTCCGCCGGTTGTTGCGCGGAGCACACGCCAGTCAGCAGAAACGATGGAAATAGAATAAGAGCAGCGACCACAAAGTAAGCGCGCGACATGGGAGACCCCCTATGCGCCAGAAGTGTAGCGCCGAAACGCCCCGAGGGGAAGCAGATTTGCCTTCCAATCTTTGATTCGCACCCATCGCTCCCAGCCGCGCGCGGCAAAATCTTTCGACTACTTCTCCGCCAAATAGAGTGCTTATGTCATGCTGAGCGAAGTAGGATCGTCCGAAGGACGAGCCTGCGCAGTCGAAGCATCCCTACGCCTATACCTGCCGCGGTTTCCCGCCGCCCTCGAAATCAGCCGGTTCAGGCGAACCAAGAGAGTTAACATCTAAACGCCCTTCCCACTCCGGGGCCGAGACCCGCTTGAACAGCTACAAAAATCGTGAGATCCGGGCCTGCAAGACGCATTCAATTCCACTCTTACCATCTTGATTCCCGTTACCAGTGCCGAAAATAGGTAAGGTGGCCAGGCGGCCGCCCTCCAAAACTCGCGACTGGGTACCAGGTACTAGCTACTTCTTGCCCCGCAGCATCGAAGTTACCCGCTCATAATCATCCACGGTCGCGTACTCAATCACAATTCTTCCCTTCCCATTCCGATCTTTAATCCTCACCCGCACTCCCAGCGTCCGCTCCATGTCCGTCTGCGCCGCCCGCACATTCGGATCCATCCACCGCGCCCCTCGTCCTTTCTTCTTCTCTCCCGGCAAGGTCTGCCCCGGTAGCATCGGAAAGGACCCGTTGATCCGCATCACCCGGTCTTCAATCTGATCCCATTTCAACTTGTGGGTCACAACCTCTTCCGCGACTTGCTCAATGTAGTCGTCATTCTCCAGCCTCAGGATCTCCCGCGCGTCGCTGAAGCTCAGCCGGTCCCCCAGCATGTACTCCATTACTTTCTGCGGCAGCCGCAACAGCCGCATGTAATTCGACACCGTCTCCCGCGACACTCCGATCCGCTCCGCGATCTGCACCTGGGTCAGCTTGAACTCCTTGCTCAGTACTCGGAACGCCTCCGCCTGCTCCATCGGATTCAAGTCTTCCCGCACCACGTTCTCCAGCACCGTCATCTCCGCCGCCTGCTGTGGCGAGAGCCTCCGCACCAGCGCCGGAATGGTCTCCTTCCCCGCCATCTTCGACGCCCGCAGCCGCCGCTCGCCCAGCACCAGGATGTAGCGCCCTTCTTCTTCCGCCGGACGCACCACCACCGGCTGCACCACCCCGTGCTCTTTGATCGACTCCCTCAGCTCGATCAGCGCGTCTTCATCAAACACATACCGCGTCTGGTAAGGATTCTTATCGATCAACTCGATCGCCAGATTCGCCACCATATTCCCCGGCATCGCAACCGCCTGAATCGAGATCACCTCATCCGATCCGTATTCTTCGGATGTGGCGACAGCCGCCATCGGCTGTCCAGCCGCGAAGGCGGCGGACGGTCCCGGCTCGTGTGGGGCGGACACCCCTGTCGCCGCGCTGCCACCGTTGTCAGCTGGCACCGCATTGACGGCTGACGGCTGATGGCTGACGCCTGACGCCTGCTCCACCACCCGCGGCCCTGGCAGCAGCGACGCCAACCCGCGCCCCAACGCCCGCCGCTTCTCGTCCTTCTTCTCAACCACCGGACGCCCCCCCAAATTCTCCGCCGCCGCCGTCGTCGTCATTTCAGTGTTTCCCTTTCTTCAGTCTTTCCCTTCCAAGAAATTTGTCATTCCGAGCCGCTTGCAGCCGCGGAACGCGGCGAAAGCGAGTCGAGGAACCTGCTGTCCCGTCCCTATCCCCTGCTCTGTCATCCTGAGCGCAGCAGATGCTTGCGCGCCCGGCGCAAGCATCTGCGAAGTCGAAGGATCCCTATAGCTACCACTCACCCGCCAAGCTCGCGCCGTACATCGATAGCTATCAATCTATATATCGATGTACATCGATATATAGAACCCCTCGATCAAGCCGTCTTATCCATCTCCCCCGCCGGAATCTCGGCCGCACCCGAAGCCTGCAGCCCGAAGCCCGAAGCCCGATCCAGAATCTCCTTCGCCAGCCGGATGTAACTCTCCGCTCCCTTCGATCGCGGATCGTACACCAGCGCCGGCAGCCCATGGCTCGGCGCCTCGGCCAGCCGGATGTTCCGCGGTATGGTTACCGTACATACCTTCGCCCCGAAAAACTTTCTCAGTTCAGCCGTCACCTGCTGCGCCAGGTTGGTCCGCTCGTCCAACATGGTCAGCACCACGCCTTCAATCTCAAGCCCCGGGTTCAATGCCATGCGTATCCGTTCCACTGTGTCCACCAGCTCGCTGATACCTTCAAGCGCAAAGTATTCCGCCTGCATAGGAATCAGGACTGAGTCGGCCGCCACCAGCGCATTCAGAGTCAGCAGATCGAGCGCTGGCGGACAGTCCAGCACGATGTACTGGAAGCGATCGCGCAGCGGAGCGATCGCCTCCCGCAAGCGGTACTCGCGACGCTCCGCGTCTACCAGCTCAAGGTTTGCCCCGATCAGGTTCTTGTGCGAGGGGATCAGCCAGAGCTGTTCCAGCTCAGTCGTGGCCAGCGCCTCCTCACCCGAGGCTGCGCCCATCAGCAGGTGATAGGTCGAGATGCGTTCCGGATCCTTCACCAGGCCCAGACCGCTGGTGGCATTCGATTGCGGATCGCAATCGATGAGCAGTGTGTTCACTTCAGCCGCCGCGAAGGACGCGGCTAGGTTGATGGCAGTCGTGGTCTTGCCCACGCCGCCCTTCTGATTGGCAACAGCGATGACGCGTCCCATAAGTTGTCGAGGAGCCAGAGCTGTTGGCAGAATAGTGCGATTCGCATTTCGAATGCAAGGTCAGAATGTTGTGCATGACGAGAATACTTGTGCAAAACCAGTCCTAGTGTTCCGGTGGGAACATTGGTTGACGCTCGGAGGATTCCACAGGTGAATGTTCCAGTCGGAACATTAGGACGATTCGCAGTGGGCACCCCTACCCCTTCCGCCCGACGGACCCCCCCCCGAGTGTTCCAATCGGAACATTAGAGCGGAACGGCTGGCTTGTGTTCCAACCGGAACATTGGAGCGAAATGTGTCTAGTGTTCCAACTGGAACATTCGTTCTAGTGTTCCAGTTGGAACATTGCTGGACTACTGTCTCATTTTGATATCATCCCACTTACGCCGATTATTGCGGCGATTTTTCGGTAGGATATGCTGCATGGCGTTGCGTTTGTCCCACTTATTACTTTTGTGGTTCTAGGGTGCCTATCAGGAGCAGGCGGGACTTGGATTCCGGGATGGGGAGGGGAGGGTGCCAGGCTAGGTGCGGGAGGGCGGAATGGGCCAGGGTGAGCTGGGAGGAGGCGATCAGGAGGGCGAGGCGTCCGGAGGGGGCTAGGAGGGAGGCGGCTACGGGGAGGACTTGGGGGAAGCGTTCGACGGCGCGGAGGGTGACTACGTCGAAGGTGGCGGGGGGGAGGGTTTCGGCGCGGACGTTTTGTATATTGATGTCCGTCAATGTAATGGCGCGGGTGAGTTCGCGGAGGAAGGTAGCTTTCTTTTGATTGGATTCGATTAGGGTGAGGGCAATTTCCGGGGCCCAGAGTTTGATGGGGATACCTGGGAAGCCGGCGCCGGAGCCTAGGTCGGCGAGGCGGGCTTCGGGCTTCGGGCTTTGGGCTTCGGCAACGTCAACGTCAAAATCTTTTACCACAGGGAACACAGAGGAAGACACAGGGTAGAGCGGAAAGAGGTGGCGGGCGGCGAAGAGGGATTCGCCGAAGTGGCGGGTGACGATTTCTTCTGGATCGCGGATGGCGGTGAGGTTGATGCGGGCGTTCCAGTGGAGGAGTAGATCGATGTACGTCGATATATGCTGATAGAGTGCGTCGTTGGCCGTTGGTCGCCGGTCGTTGGTCTGCTGCAGGAAGGGATGGAGAAGTTCGGCGATGCGGGCGGGGTGCATGGGATGAACGATTGTAGAGTTCCGATTGCCGATTGGAAAGGAGCGTGTGATCTGAGAAGGAAGGACGACCGGGGGGTCGCCCAGAGCCCTAGAGGGATGGGGCCGTGGAATCCCACTCTTGCGCAAAGGGCGCGCAAGAATGGGGCACCCTCGGTCCGTTGAGGGGATGGGTCTGGGTTTGTGGTGGAAACTCCTGTTGGGCTTGTGGTCGTGGCAGCGGGTATGGGGGTGCTTCGACTGCGTGGGATCGTCTTTGGACGATCCTACTGCGCTTAGCATGACAGGAAAATCCTTCGAGGGATGGAGACTTGGAATCCCACATCTCTCAAACGGCGCGAGACATGCGGCACCCTGGGGTAGCTGAGGCATCGTAGCGGGTGGACGGCGAAACCAAGGTCCCTCACTTC
>PMXH01000059.1 GCA_003165855.1 Acidobacteriaceae bacterium
GAATCCTGCGGCTGGGCGTAAGTCTCCAGCACCTCTTCCATGCCGGCCACGAACTCGCCGTCCGCTTCCGGCGGGATCACCCAGTAGTCGATCTTCCGCTTGGTCATGCCGTTTTTTTAAGCGTGCGACGCACCGTCTCATGGCTGATCGACTCCACGATCTCCAACGCCACCACCTGCCCGGCCAGCAGCCGCAGACTCCAATTGGAGAACCCCGGCGGCGGCGAACCCAGACGCATGGCGATCAACTTGGCTTCCTGTTCTCCATTGAGCAATTTCTCACGCGGCGGCTTCAGACGCGGCTGGCCGTTGAGCGTCAGTTCAAATCCCTGGGTGACGAACCGCTCGCGGATGTTCTCCACGGTCTGGGTGCGGCAGCCGAACGCCTCGGCGATTTTCGCGTCGGTCCAATCGGGCCCGTCGGCATCCGCTTTCAGCAGCACCTGGGCTCGGCGCACCTTCTGCGAGCTCCCTTTGAATTTGCGGGCGATCTGCTGGAGCGTTTCGCGTTCGGCGTCCGTGAGACGAACGACATACTTCTTCGACTTCTTGGGCATGGCACAACCTTCCTTGGTTAATGTCATTTATCGGTCCTGCCCGCCGCAACCCATTCCCCTAATTTGGAAGCATGACAATGCACTAGTGCATTGTCACGCAATGATTGTGCGTCACGCATGTCGAGTGTTTAGGAGGTGAAAGTCCTCTACGGGCCGTAATGAGCGGAACCGTCCGTCTAAGCAAGGGTGTCCACCGCGAGGTGGAATCCGAAGGAAGCCAATGACGGGAGTTCAGACCCGACGAACAGGAACCGGATACAAGGCCGCCATGCAGGGGTCATCGAGCAATGGATCGAGACGCCCATACTCGTTCGGACTGCGTGGTGGTAAATCCGGCGGGGCCTGAGCCAGGAACACAACGACTTACCGTGGGAGATTTCCAAGCCTGTCCTTTGTGGAAGGACAAGTCCTCCACAAAGGACTATTGACGGGGCAACTCGTCGAAACGGGTCTGGAGAAGTCAGCCGAGGCCGTAGTAGCCGCCGGGACAAAACGCCGGGGGACGCCTCCCTCGTCGCGGCGTGTGAAGGGCCGAATCTTTTGATGCAAGGCAGAATCGGATCGACTCGATGGAAGACCAACGGCGGCAAAGACCGGCCTTTTGGGAGATGCTCGAAAAGCTAACCCCAGGGGTGACGCGCCCCGGCAGCGACGGCGAGGAGGTAATCCAAGCTATCGCGCACGAGGAGCCAAGATCAACCACGGCGAAGAACCGACAACGAGCCTTGACCGCAAGTCTGATGGAGCAGGTCTGTCAGCCTGCGAACCTGAACCGCGCTTACGCGCGGGTGAAGGCCAACAAGGGATCGCCCGGCGTTGACGGCATGAGCGTCAACAAACTGGGCGCGTGGATCGAACTCCACAAACACGAACTGATCGCCTCTTTATTGGATGGAAGCTACCACCCGCAGCCGGTGCGCGGGGTACAAATCCCCAAGCCCGGCGGCCGTGGAATGCGACAATTGGGCATTCCCACCGTGGTGGACCGTCTGGTTCAGCAGGCGATTGGGCAAGTGCTGGAGCCGATCCTCGACCCCACCTTTTCGGCATCGAGCTACGGCTTCCGACCGGGGCGCAGCGCGCACGACGCACTGGCCAAGGCCAAAGAGTATGTAGCCGAGGGGCGCGTCATCGTCGTGGACATTGACCTTGAGAAGTTCTTTGACAAGGTGAACCACGACATCCTGATGGCGCGTCTGGGCCGGTGGGTGGGGGACAAACGCATGCTAAAGATCATCGGCCGCTTTCTACGGGCGGGCATGATGCAAAACGGCGTGTGCGTGTCGCGGGAAGAAGGGACGCCGCAAGGCGGTCCGGCTTCACCCCTGCTGGCGAATCTGCTGCTGGACGATCTGGACAAGGAACTGGAGAAACGCGGGCACAAGTTCTGCCGCTATGCCGACGACTGTAACATCTATGTGCAATCGAAGGCGGCGGGAGAGCGGGTGCTGGCAAGCGTGACAACATTCCTTGAACAGAAACTCAAATTGCGCGTGAACCGGGAAAAGAGCGCGGTGGCATTCGTGCTGGAACGCAAGTTCCTCGGCCACCGCCTGCTGCCCGGCGGGAAGCTGGGGATCGCTCCCCAGTCGCTCGAACGCGCAAGGGGGCGGGTTCGGCAAATCACCCGACGCAGCCGGGGCGTGAGCCTCGCGGAAGTGATCGGCGAGTTGAACCTCTTCCTGAACGGGTGGGTGGCCTACTTCCGCCACGCGGCGTGCAAGAGCCATCTGCAAAGCATGGACGAGTGGATACGCCGTAAACTCCGCTGCCTGCGCCTCAAGCAACGCAAACGGGCCGGCCCCATCGCCGCGTTCCTGCACCAATTGGGCGTGCCAACATGGCGGGCCTGGATCGGCGCGTTAAGCGGCAAGGGATGGTGGCGTTTGAGCGGCAGTCCTCCGGCAACGGAGGGCATGTCACTGGCATGGTTCCAGTCGCAGGGATTGGTTAGTCTGGCCCAGCGGTACAAGCAGTTGAACCATTAAAAGAAACCGCCGGATACGCTGAGTACGTCCGGTGGTGTGGGAGGACGGGGGCCGCAAGGCCTCCTCCTACCCGATTTGGGGTAAACGGACTTCAGTTTGACGCGGGCGTCGCCGACTTTGAATTGCCAGTCCACGCCGCGTTGTTTGGCGTTGCTGCGTTGGTGCCATGCGGCGGTTTCCGATCTCAATAGTTCGATCGTCGCGAAGCGCCGATCCTTCACGCACTGCCGCGTCATCGCGCTAAGCTCGTTCTCGGCGATGTTCAGCCAACTGCCGTGCTTGGGTGTGTGGCGGAACTCCAACCGGCGGACGATTTGCCTCGCCTTCTCCGGCTCGAACGCTTCGTAGAAAGCGCCTTTCGTGTGCGTGTTGAGATTGTCGCAGACCAAAATCACCTTCTCTGCCGACGCGTATCGCGTTCGCAGCAGTTCCTCGACTTCTCTGGCCCAGTCAATCTTGGTGCGGCGCTCACGCACGGTCACCTGCCGCCAGCCCGATAGCGGTTCGCAAAACATAAAGATGCTCGCCGTGCCGGCCCGCTCATATTCGTAGTCGACGCGGCGCGGATGCTCCTTGGTCGCCGGGATCGGCACGCGCGTCTCCTTGAGCAACTGGATCGGCTGCTCGTCCATGCAGATCACCGGGTGCATTGAATCCTGCGGCTGGGCGTAAGTGAGCGTTCAAAAATAACCTATTCAATTTCTTCGCCGTGGAGCA
>PMXH01000340.1 GCA_003165855.1 Acidobacteriaceae bacterium
TTCACCTCCGGCAGATTCGTCGTTCAGGCCCTTAACCCCTCCTTTACATTGCAACCGAACCCCGCATGGTACCGTCTGATAAGAAGGTCTTTGCCTTTATTCCCCAGGAGAGCGAACCCATGCTCGCTTCATTTTTCTCCGGCGCGCCCANNCAGACCGCTCTCATCGTGCGCCAGCACGCCGTCGGCTCCGGCGTCATCGTCGATCCCGACGGTTACATCATGACCAACGCCCACGTCGTCGAAGGCGCGCAGCGCATCCGCGTCGCTCTGCCCCTGCCCGGAGATTCAAACCGCCCCGTTCCCGTGGGGAAACGCCGCATCCTCGAAGCCCGCCTCATCGGTACCCACAAAGAAACGGATCTCGCCCTCCTCAAGATCGACGAAAAAGATCTTCCCACGCTTCCCCTGCTCCCGCAGCGTCCTCGTGTCGGTCAGTTGGTCTTCGCCATCGGCAGTCCCGAAGGTCTGCAGAACTCCGTCACCATGGGCGTGGTCAGCGCCGTCTCCCGCCAGGCCGATCCCGACAAGCCCCTCACCTACATTCAGACCGATGCCCCCATCAACCCCGGCAATAGCGGAGGCCCGCTCGTCGATATGAATGGCTCCGTCGTCGGCATCAACACTTTCATCCTTTCGCAAGGCGGTGGCAGCGAAGGTCTCGGATTCGCCATCCCCGCCCGCATCGTCGATTTCGTCTACCACAGCCTGCGCAAATACGGCCACGTCCATCGCGTCGAGATCGGCGCCGTCGCCCAGGAAATCACCCCCACGCTGGCCGATGGCCTGCAACTCTCGCAGCACTGGGGAGTCATCGTCGCCGACGTCAAGCCCGACGGCCCCGCCGCCGCCGCCGGCCTGCAGGTCCAGGACATCGTTCTCACCGCCGACGATCACCGCGTCGAAACTCTTCCCGCGCTCTCTTCCGCACTCTATCTTCACCGCCTCGATCAGGTCCTCAAACTCGAGATCCTGCGCGGCGACCAGAAGAAAACTCTCTACGTTCCCGCCATCGAACATCGCGACCAGATGGATCAACTCTTCGACGCCGCCGATCCCGAGAAAAATCTCATCCCCAAGCTCGGTATCCTCGCCATCGACCTCACCAACGAACTGCGCAATCAAATCGGACCTTTGCGCATTGCCTCCGGCGTAGTCGTCCTCGGCCGCGCCGCCGACCTCATCATGCCCGATACCGGCCTCAAAACGGGCGACGTCATCCACTCCCTCAACACCACCCCCGTCACCGACATGGCAACTCTGCGCGCCGCCGTCCTCACCCTCAAGGCCGGCGATCCCGTCGTCCTCCAAGTCGAACGCTCCGACGGCCTCACCTACCTGAGTTTCGAGATGGAGTAAAATATGGCAGATCGACTGTCATCCTGAGAGAGCGCGTTCTTTGCGCGAACGAAGGACCTGGACGAGCCGCGCGAAGCGTCGCGTTCTTTGCGACGCAACAATGGCGCGTTAGGCTCGCTTCCTTAGAGCGCCCGTAGCTCAATCGGATAGAGCATCTGCCTTCGGAGCAGAGGGTTGGGAGTTCGAGTCTCTCCGGGCGCACCACTTCATTCGAGACGCGGCGTGTTAGAAGGCGCCGCCGCCACCGCCGCCGAAGCCGCCGCCGGAGAATCCTCCACCGCCGCCAAAGCCGCCACCACCGCCGAATCCGGAGCCTCCGGAGCTGGCGCGCGGGGCGGAGACGAACACCTGATGCATATCCGTCGCCATGCCATGCATCGAGGACGAGAAAAGAATTGGGTTAAAGGCCATGCCGTAGCCGTAACCGGCGGGGGCGGCGTACCAGGTGGGAGGATCTTTCACGATTCCGGCGAAGGCTTGCGCCCAGTGATGTTCCACGCCAAGTGCCATGGCGTAGGGAAGGAATTTCTCGAAGGTGGTGGGCGGCATTGTCTTGAGGCGTTCGGCGTCCACGCGGTTCATGAACTCCTGAAATCCAAGCACGGCAATGTGAGTGCGGGAACCTTTCAGGGTCTTGGCGGTCATGACGCGGGCAAAAAGCCACCAGATCACCGCGGAGATAAGGAGGCACACGATGAGCACCGGGATGGAACTGAGAAAGTCGGCCCATCCGATGAACTGGAGGATGGCGAAGGGGACGAGGATGCAGACGGCGGCTCCGGCGCTGTAGACGTTGGCGGAATCGGGATCGAGTGTGTAGATGCCTTTGAGCTTGAGCGCCGACATAATATCGGTGCGGATCACCGGGACGGCGGTGTAGAAGCGGTTCTTCAGGCTGGAAAGGCGAGTCTCCTGTACGCCGCCCAGGAAGATGTTCTCCAGCATGACGCGCTCATGCGGCACCACACCTTTGTCGGTCCACTGCGACGCGGGCTTGAGCAGGTGGAAGATGTAGTCCTTGTGGCTGAAGACGAGGCCTTTGTCTTCGACCTCTTCGATCTTGAGGTAGCCGCGCACGGCAAGATCGACGATGGTCGATGTAATGTCGCGGGGATGGATTCGATCGTCGAGTAAAGTTCCGGCTTCCGCCGGGGAGATGCCCTCGGGCGGCTCATACATGGGAGCGACCGACATGCCGGGATTGGGATCGCGGCCTTTGTACCACCAGAGAACCAACATCACGGCGAGGGTGACCAACGGCAGGAAAGTGGCGGGATTGCCGCCGAGAAACCAGAACAGCTTAGTGAGGCGGCCGGGTTCTTTGAGTATGCCTTTGGCAACGTAGAGATCGATGGTCATGCCGCCGCGCATGGGCAGAGCGTTGGTGGTTTCGAATTCAGCGGCTGCGCCTTCCACCTTGGCAGTTGCATCCCCCTCCTTCGAGCCGTAGACACCGGTGAAGGCTTGGGCGCGCAGCGATCCGCTGGCTCCATCGGGGAAATGAATGTTGGCGGAGACGTGATCGATGGGCACGGGCCAATCGTTGCCGGTGACGTTCCAGTAGAACTCGTCGTGATCGTCGAAAAAACGCGTGCCGTTGCGCACGCGGTAGGCAATCTCGACGGTGCGCGCGGCATCGACGGCGTTGGGGATGTAGATTTTCAGATCGCGGTAAGCGCCGGCGGTAGAGGAATCGTATTTGAGCTTGGCGCCGCTTTCGTCGGTGATGCTGGTGATGTCGATAAACAGTTGGTAGTTGGTGCCGTCCGGTCCGGGGTATTCGATGGGGATGCTGCGGCGAATGCCGTGCCATTCTCCGTCGAATGCGAGGGTGATGGTCTCGTTGACCAGGGCGCTGCCATCTTCATTCACCGTGATGGTGTCTTGAAAGTTGGAGATGCGCCAGGATTTCGCGGCGGCCGGGGCGGCGAGAGCGAGGACGGTTGAGAAGAGCAGCAGGGACGCCCTGAATGCAAACGTAAACAGGGAAACTCTGTCACTCCGACCGGAGCGGAGCGAAGCGAGCGGAGTGGAGGAACCTGCTTTTTCTGCGGCTTGCGACGTCTCAAATATCGCCCCAATCATACGATCAGAACTTCACGGCCACGGGTTCGCGGTCGGCGGCGTCGGTGGTTTCGAAGAACTGGCGAGCCTGGAAGTTGAACATGCCCGCGAGAATGTTGGTGGGGAACGACTGAATCTTCGTATTCAGGTCGCGCACCACGGCGTTGTAGTAGCGGCGCGAGTTCTGAATCGAATCTTCGGTCTGGCTCAGCGATCCCTGCAGTTGAGTAAACTCTTCCGAGGCCTTCAACTCAGGATAATTTTCGGCCACGGCAAACAGGCTTTTCAGCGCGCCGGTAAGCTGATTCTCGGCAACCGCTTTGCCTTCGGGCGTGGTGGCCTGCATGGCCTGGGAGCGAAACTTGGCAATGTTTTCGAAGGTGCCTTTTTCGTGCGTAGCGTAGCCTTTGACGGTCTCGACCAGGTTAGGGATGAGGTCGTGGCGGCGCTTGAGTTGCACGTCAATGTCGGACCAGGCGGAGTCGGTGCGCACCCGCAACTGCACCAGGCTGTTGTACATGCCGATGAGCACGACGGCGATGACGACCAGGATTACGAGAAAAATGATACCGAACATGAGTGGCTCCTATTTGTCATTCCGAACAAGCGTTCTTTGCGCAGTGAGAGCCTGGCCTGAGCGAAGCCGAAGGCAATCTGGGCGAGCCGCGCGCCTCCCCCAGAGCCTGCCCTGAGAGAGCGACAGCGACGAAGGGCGCGTTTGGCTCGCTTCCCTAAATCAATGCGACGTTAGCATAGGGAGGGCGCCGGCGCAAACCGAAGTCTCGCAGGGTTATCTCAGTTTCTTGACGGGTCTGAATCAGGATGGTGAGTGAAATTGATTCCATGACAATGTCGG
>PMXH01000244.1 GCA_003165855.1 Acidobacteriaceae bacterium
CGCGCCAGAGTGAAAGCAGAATCACGATGACCGCGATGGGAAGATTGATGAAAAAGACCCAACGCCACGACGCATTTTCGACGAGCCATCCGCCCAGAACCGGTCCGATAGCCGCAGTGATCGCGGTGAAGCCCGACCAGGTGCCGATGGCGCGTCCGCGCGCGTCCTCGGTATACGAGGCGCTGATGATGGCCAGGCTTCCGGGGACCAGGAGCGCCGCTCCGATCCCTTCAACTCCGCGCGCCACGACGAGCGACGTGATTGAGGAGGCGAGGCCGCACCATAACGATCCAGTTGCAAACAGGAGTACGCCGAAGAGGAAGATTTTGCGACGGCCATAGAGATCGCCGAGAGAACCGCCCAGCAGCAGCAGCGATGCAAGCAGAAGAGCGTATGACTCGACCACCCATTGAATGTCCGTCGCCGATGCATGAAGAGCAGTCTGCAACGCGGGCAGCGCCACGTTCACGACGGTACCGTCGATAAATGCCATGCTGGACGCAAGAATCGTCGCAATCAACAACCAAGGTCCTCCGCATGACCTGGCTGGAACCGGCGCAGCGCCAGCTGCCGATTCCTCACACGGAGACTTGATAGGGAGCATCATTCGGTGATCGATCCTCACCTCTGTGACACTATAACGCATCGGAATGTGCGTGGGGCTCTGGCTGGTCGTCCTGCAGGTCAGAAAATGCCGCGATACGCCGTAATTCGGCTGAGCTGATCATTCATTGGCCTCTCGCCGTCGACTCGCAGCACTTCCCTTTTGGTTCTGACAAGCTCACTGACGACGCGGGCCAAAAAGTCCCGCGGCTATTCGATCGTGCCCTTGCATTCAGGATGACCGCAGTTGCAATCGATCTCGGGCATCTCACCTTTAGCCTCGCATTCGGCACCGCAGTATTTGGTTCCATGCGGTACTGTGCACGTGCAGGGTGGATGGCTGCACCGGTGTCCTTGCTCTTTGTCCCTTGAAGTTTTAGAGGTACTCATCATTTCGTCTCCTTTGGGCGCTCGGCCGAAACCTCGCTCAACGCGGCCTGCGCCATGATTTGTTGTACCGCCGATTTTCTGGATCCGTTGGGATGCCCACCGAAGTGGACGCCTATGCGGCCACCAGTCGAGACGACCCTGCCTTGTGCGGCTGGCCCAGATACGGGAAGTCGGCCAGCAGGTCAGTGTGGGGGCCCACATGATCTGTCATCACCTTTCCATTTGTGATGGTTGAAAGGAAGATGTCCATGACGTCGTCGGTGAGCGCACGGCCATTGTCCGGATAAGCCGCGGGACGCGTGGGATCATACGACAGGACATCCGGCAACAGTGTCTGCGCCACCCGAGTCGCCTGTTCTGGCGTATACCCACCTATGTGTTCCAGCGAGTGCGCAAACACGCCAATGAAACGGGCATCGTCTGCCGGCTCCGCAGCGAGGTATTCGCCCTTGTGGTCGCCGGTGAGGAAGACTGATTGCGAGGGCAGGGCGCCGCGATCGGCCTGGATCCACTTTCCCGTCGTGCCGTCCAGAGATCGATGCCAGAGACCGACCTTGCCAGGCCCGAGAGCGGAGTTGGGTACTTCAAGCACGATGCTGCACACATCCTTCCCGGTGAAAAAGTCGTTGCCGGTAAATTGCTGGTTGTTGACTGCGCCTGGCGTGTCGAAAAAGAAGGGATCGCTGCGCCAGCCGGCGAAGAATCGGTAGTCACCAGCCTGCGTTATGCGTGCCTCCGGTCCGGTCGATACAGGTGCCCGCTCGACAATTGTCTGTCCACTGTCGCTTGTTCCTGCAGCTTCAGCGCCTTCGACGCGTCGCACTGTTGCGGTCTGCGCGCCGTTCTCCGAAGATGAGAAGCGCACCCGGTATGCGATGTCAGCAGTGGCATCGCCATTGGTGTCGATCTTGAGTTCATAGAGCGCGCTGGGAGCGAAGGGCTCGTCGGTGGTTGGCCCCGACGGACTAAGAGGAGCCGACGGATGGACGTTCATAACCAAGATCGATTTGCCGACGCTCCCAGGTTTGGGAAAGGCGTACAGATCGGTAAGGTCGAGCCGCGCGTCACCATCGGGAAACCCATAGGCTGGACCAGAATAGTGATGTGACATCGATCATTCTCCTTGTGGGGTTCGAGCGATTTGCAACAGGAACGGGACCGCATAATAAGATTCCGCAGGGTTCAGCTTCGGATGAACGCCAGCAGGTCCGCATTGATCACGTCGGCATGAGTGGTCATCAAGCCGTGAGGGTAGCCAGGGTAGATCTTCAGCGTTCCGTGCTTAAGCAACTTCGCCTGCAGCAATGAAGCGTCTTTGTAGGGGACGACCTGGTCGTCGTCACCCTGCATCACGAGAGTTGGCACGGCTATGGCTTTGAGATCGTCGGTTTGGTCAACTTCCGAAAAAGCCTTGATGCCTTCATAGTGGGCCTGAGCACTGCCCATCATTCCCTGCCGCCACCAATTCTGGATGACTCCCTGCGATGCCTTTGCACCGGGTCTGTTGAAGCCGTAAAACGGCCCTGAAGCGAAATCGAAAAAGAACTGCGCCCGGTTATCGGCTAGCACCTTGCGGAATCCGTCGAACACTTCGATCGGAGTACCACCGGGGTTCTTGTCGGTCTTGAGCATCAGCGGCGGGACAGAGGCGAGCAGCACTGCCTTGGCAACGCGGCCTTGAGGCCCGCCGAATTTTGCCACATAGCGCGCCACTTCGCCACCGCCGGTCGAATGGCCGATATGGATCGCATTCTTCAGTTTGAGGTGCTCGACCACCGCCGAGGCATCGGATGCGTAGTGGTCCATGTCGTGGCCGGTGTCNNACGACGCGATAGCCGTTGGCAAGAAAGAACAGCAACTGATTGTCCCAGTCATCCGAGGAAAGAGGCCAGCCGTGGTGAAACACGATCGGCTGCGCTTCCTTTGGGCCCCAGTCCTTGTAGAAGATCTCCGTACCGTCTTTGGTCTTGACCATTGGCATGTCAAACCTCCTGTACCCCATTGTTAAGTTGCTAAAATTGCCATCCTATTGCGAAGCCCGTTGACTTGCTCGCAGTCGCAAAATCAATCGCTACTAGTTCACATTCTCCTCGGACTTTGGCAAGTCCAGTTCGAGAACGCCATCCTTCACCGCAGTCTTGGCTTTGGCTGGGTCCACTGCCGTTGGAAGATCGATAACGCGCAAAATCACATCCGAATGAGTTTCGGTATAGATCCTTGTGTGGGTATGGGACCCATTCTGCATTACCCGCTTGCCGGCGATTGTGANNCATTGGAGATGTTTTCAATTCTGGGACAACAAAAGTGACGGTGGCTTTGTTGAGAGGCTGATGATTTGCGTCCTGCAATTCAAGCGCCACCTTGTGCGGGCCAGGTGGAAGGCCCATCAGGATGACAGGATTTCCGCTCGCATCCGCCCAGACCCACGGGGCATCGTCCAGCCTGACGTGAATGTGTCCGATACGCGGCGTGACTGCCAGAGCGTTGGCCCCGAACACGGGCTCGATATGAAGGTTCTGGGCGCAGTATTGAATGATGACCACTCCTCGGGAAGCAAGCGGTCCGGCCAGTGGAGG
>PMXH01000388.1 GCA_003165855.1 Acidobacteriaceae bacterium
ATAAAAGACGGCGACAATTGCCCAGCTGGCCACAATCGAACTGGTGCGCCTCGATGCGTAGCCGGCAATCGTAAACATCGCGAGCAGGAAGGCCGTACCAGCTAAGGCAAGCATGCGAGCCCCTTCCCGCGAGGTCCACCCATTCGGTTGCCAATTCACGTCGAAATGCACCGCCATGCGCATCGGTAAACGATCCCATGCGGTCCAATATTTCAGCGCAGTCAGCGGCAACGCCAACCAGGCCAGCCCAGCCTCGGCTTGAAATATTTTTCGTTCGATAGAGTCTCCTCGCCGCAACATACCCCGAAACCCGAAAACACAAAACCGCAATTCGCTACTCCTCCCCGGACATCTCGCTCCATAACCGAACGTAAGCAATTCCTTTTTCGTAGCGCGTAACCACAACTTCTGTTCCCTTGCCGATGGCACTGCTATCCTCGCTACGCGCGCCGCATACGCGACGCGTCCCCATCTGCGTGTAAATCATCTCTCCCGTTCCCCCGGCGCGGATCGGACTGCAAACTCGGCCGAGCACTCCCACCATTTCGTAGTCCGCCGCGTCCATGTTCTCGTCGTTCGAGATCAACACTCTGCTGAGGAAGACGAACACGATGCCTGCTCCGACCAGCCCGCTGGTGACCGACGCCAACAATCCAAAGCCAACCCACAGTCCCGAGTAGCGCGTCAGCAAATACCCAGTACCGCCAAACCAGGCCAGGAACGCCGTTAGCGTGACGAAGTTGAACGGCGAAACTCCGCCGTCCTGCTGGCTATTCGTGCTTCCTGCCCCGCCATGCGCCCCACCAGTGACCGGCGCATGACCAGCCGTAACCGGCCCATGCGCCGGAACGCTAGCAGGCAGGTGTCCTCCCCCAACGTGCCCGTGGAAATGCGGCAGATGCAATCTCCCCGTGCGCGCGCCGCCAAACACGAACGAAAAGAAACTAAAGCAGAAGCCCACCGCGAAACAGATCAAGTAGAAGTCCGCCCAGGTCATGGAATGATTCATCGGATTCCCCTCCGTTCCGCATTCACAGCCGCTCGTGGCTGCCACGACGATTCTCGCGACGGCCCTTCGCGCCTGCCATCAACTCCGGTCTCAACGCTTCTAGTAGCCGCTCACCCAACCCCGGCGTGTCCAGAATCGCCCCCAACAGCAACAGGCAGCGCCGCGTATCTTTCTCGCGCGCAGCCTTGATCAGCACGTCGCTCACTTCCGGGTCGCTGACAAAGCGCTCCGAACCTTGCAACAGCCAGACGTCAAGCTGGCCTTCGGTCGTGCGCAGGTCTGAGGTCAGTTCCGTGTGATAGCCCTCAGGGTCATCCACCAGAAACCCGGGATGCACCTTGAAGAACTTCGCCAGCAGCGCCCGCGACGACTGCGTCATATGCGGCCGCGCGCCATTTTCGATCTGCGACAAGTAGGACTGGCTAATGCTCTTGCGCAGTTCCTGGCGAATCGCCTTCACCAGCTCTTGCTGGGTCATGGGACGGTTCAAGCCGCGCAACGATCCTTCCACCTCGCGCAGGTAACGGATTTTCTCTCCCAGTTTCATATATCAGATCGCAATAGTTATATTGCAATATGCGATTCGTGTCAAGAGATCGATTTATCCTGTTTTGAAGGGGTTACAACCAGGTTTATAGCCCAGCTTCGATGCGGGAGCGCGGATCGAGGTAGTCGCGCAGTGCGTCCCCGATGAAGTTGAACGACAGCACCGCCAGCATCACTGCCAGCGCAGGAAAGAGCACGAGATGGGGCGCGTCAAACAGGTGGGCGCGGCCATCGTTCAGCATCGTCCCCCAGCTGGCCGTCGGTGGCGGCACACCCAGCCCCAGAAAGCTCATGGTAGCTTCGGCAAGGATGGCTCCCGCCATGCCGATCGCCGCCTGCACGATCACAGGCTGAATAATATTCGGCAGGATGTGGCGGACAATGATGCGCAGGTCACTTGCGCCCAGCGCTCGCGCCGCTTCCACGAACTCGCGCTCGCGCGCCGCGAGCACCTGCCCGCGAACCAGGCGCGCATACCCTACCCATCCCCCAAGCGAGAGCGCGAGAATCAGGTTGAAGATGCCAGGTCCGCGGAAGGCAACGAACGCAATCGCCAAGAGGATTCCAGGAAACGAAAGGAACGCGTTCATCAGAACGACGTTGACGAAGCGGTCGATGCCTCCGCCGTAGTAGCCAGCGATGGAGCCGATGATGAGCCCGAGCGCGAGTGAGGCAACGACGACGCAGCTTCCTACCAGCATCGAGATGCGCGCGCCGTAGATGATGCGCGAGAGAATGTCGCGCCCGAGTTCGTCGGTGCCAAACCAGTGCGCGTGAGATGGAGGGTCAAGGCGCGCGGGAAGATTGATCGCCGCGGGATCTTGCGGCGCGATCCAGGGCGCGAACAGGGCGAAGAGCACGAAGAGGATGACCAGCACCACACCTGTCGCCGCCAGCGGATGGTGGCGCGCATTTCCGGCAACCCAGTGACGGAACGAGATGGCGGCGCTGGACATGATTAACGTGTAACGCAATCTTAGATGCTGCCGCCCAGCCTGCGCAAAGGTGCGATGGATAGGCGCGCGGCACCTGCCTGGCAAATCGCTCTAATGTTCCAACCGGAACATTTCAAAATCACAAAATTCCGAGGCGTAAGTGGTTGATTTATCGGCTGCGGGTTAAGGCGCAGCAATGGATCCAAGGGGTTAGACGGGGAGGAAATGTCCACTTTCGAGGACGTCGCATGACCACGAAAGTAGACTTGACTTTCTCGTACCGTACTTTATATGGTACGCGGCGGGAAGCGTCGCTTCCGCAAAGATGTCTCAAGTGCAGGGGGAAGGACGGGGACAATGAGCCGGAAGAGTGTGGGATCGAGGGTTGCCGACTTCTTGAGGAAGGAAAACAGTTTGGAGAAAGTACCGGGGCGCCCGGTCAAGGAGGTCGTGGCCTTGCAGTTGTCCGCGGCCATGAAGAAGAGAAAGATCTCCAAGGCGCGCATGGCTGAGTTGCTGAAGACAAGCCGGTCGCAGGTGGACCGGATTCTGGATCCGAAATGCGACATCACGCTGTCGAGTTTGCAGCGGGCGGCGGCCTTGGTGGGGCAGCGGGTGGTGATTGAGTTGGTTTGATGGCGCCGCGCCCATACTTCCTCCCTGTTTGCCTGATCCTCGGGTTCGCCACTGAGTACTACAGCACGTCCGTCAGAAAATTCACGCCGACATACGTCAATCCGATCGCGAGGATGCAACCTTGGGCCAGGTAGTAATCGAGGTTCGGGATGGCTTGGATGGTTAGGCGGTCCATGCCGGGCCAGGAGAAAATTGTTTCCTTCACGATGGCGCCGGCGAGCAGGGCGCCGAATTGCAAGCCCAGGGACGGTGATTATGGGATGGTGGCGTTGCCCAGGGCGTGGCGATAGACTACCGTGCGCTTGGGAAGTGTGTCGACAAAATACATAGGTCCTTCGCGTGGTGGTTCCCGGCGGCGCTGGAGCACCCAGGGCTCAGGATGACAAATCTGGAGTGGCTCATCGGTGACGAACGAACGCATTCTGGATCCGAAATGCGACATCACGCGGTCGAGTTTGCAGCAGGCGGCGATTGTGCTTGGGCAGCAGGCAGTGATTGAGTTGGCCGGCCCCTACTGATGTACTATTAAGAACCTCACGTTGAAGCGACTCGGCGTCGGTCTCTGTGCCCGGGATGTTCACTGTGACAATCTTAACAATCAGTTTTTTGCGTTGGACCAGATCCTAGTGGTCTGGCATGCTAGCCGCCGGGTTCCATGAAGCACCTGATGAAGAATGCGAACCGGGCTGTTCAAACCCAACCTAAGCTTGGATAGGATTTCAAGCAAAACCCATCATCAACCATCAGGGGGACAAATTGGAACTGCGAAATCGTCTAGGGAGAGTATTGTGCGTCCTGCTTCTGTGCGCGGCAGGGCGAGCGTCTGCACAAACATTCACCGTATTGACCAGCCTGAGCACAGTGGCCCCGCCCGGGGGCGGCGGCAATCTCGTTTGGTCTCTGGTTCAGGGCCTCGATGGCAACTTCTATGGAACTACCAATGGCGGTGGCGGGGTATGTGCCAACAATCCCTTCGCCACCTGCGGCACGGTCTTCAAGGTCACACCGGCCGGCAAACTGACCGTGATTCATGAGTTTTGCCAGAATAGCTGCACCGATGGTGGCGCGCCCTTCTCGGGCCTATTCCTGAGCCCAAGCGGAAATTTCTATGGAACCACAACGCAGGACTTAGTGAATCATGGCGGCACGGTCTACTCGATCACGCCTTCGGGCACCGTGACCTCGCTTGTCAGTTTCACCGGCGGAGGCGGCCAAGGTACTCCGTACGGACCGGTGACCGAGGTCAACGGCAACTTTTATGGAATTACCGCGCTGGGCGGATCGGCTCAGGACGGCACCACGTATAAGCTGACCCCAAGCGGCACTCTCACCACCTTGCATACGTTCAACGGCACCAACGGCGAGCAGGTCGGTCTTGTCGGAGAAGGGCTGCTGCAAGCGCCAAACGGGGACTTTTACGGGCTCACACCGTTTGGAACTCAGAATTCCAACACCTGCGGCACCATCTTCAGAATGACTCCCGCGGGCAAAACCGCCACGCTGTACAGCTTTGCCAACACCAGTGCGCAAGGCTGCGAGCCCGCCACCGGCCTGGTGCTAGGCCCTGACGGAGACTTTTATGGCACAGCGTTGACCGGCGGGCCGGCAAGCGAGGGCACCATCTACAAGGCGACCCCAAACGGTACGCTGACAGTGCTGTACAACTTCTGCAGCCAGTCCAATTGTGCCGATGGCAGCACGCCCAACGCTGGAATGATTCTGGGCACCGACGGAAATTTCTATGGAACCACGGTTTTCGGTGGCGCCACCAATCATGGCGCGATTTTCCAAATCACTCCCGGCGGCACTTTCAAGGTGCTCTACAGCTTTTGCAGCCAGGCTGGCTGCGCCGACGGCGAATCTTCGTATAGCACCCTGATTCAGGCGACCGACGGTAATTTTTACGGGACCACGTCGAATGGAGGCGGTGGCAATAACGGTGGTACCGCCTTCAAACTCTCGATGGGTCTGGCTCCGTTCGTCCAGTCTCTGCCCGGTTATGGGAAGGTCGGGGCTCAAATCAAAATCCTCGGAACCGATCTGACCGGAACCACCGCCGTGACCTTTGACGGCATCACGGCCACGTTTAAAGTGGAGTCACCGACAGCCATCCTCGCCACCGTGCCGGCTGGAGCCACTTCAGGCAAAATTCAGGTGGAGACTCCTGGAGGCACGCTCGTCAGCAACGTCGCTTTCCGCGTGCTGCAGTAATGCGGTTATATAGAACGATCACAGAAGGTTCGCTGCAAACTCGACATCGCACTGTCGAGTTTGCAGCGGTCGGTGGCTTTGGTGGGGCGGGTGGTGATTGAGTTGGCTTGATGGCATTCGTATCCCGGCAACCGGGCTGACTACGCGGAGGCGCTGGCAGGCTCCGCGATACGACGGACGCGGATTTGCCCCTCACGCAGGCGTGTTCGCGCGATGTCGTAGGCAGACTGCATTCGCATGAGCGTGTCCATTTTGACTCCGAAGGCCTTTTCGATGCGCAGCGCCATGTCGCCGGAAAGGGATGCTTTGCCATTCAGCAGACTGGACAACGCCGGTCGGGAAACCCTTAGCGCCGCCGCGGCTGCCGTTACCGAAAGTCCTGCGGGTTGGATGATCTCGGTGCGAATGAAATCTCCGGGGTGGGGCGGGTTCTTCATGGGCATGGCTCCATTCCTTCTGTGCTAATGATATCTTCGGCAGAACACACGGCGCTCGTGAAGTAAATTAGCATAGAGGTGGAGGAGAATCCTGTGAGACGAAGGCTGACCGATAAGGCTTCCGCCCTGCGGACGGAGGAATATTTTGCGGCGAGGGCGCGGCGGGCCAATCCAGCTAAGATAGCTCGGATTCTGAAGCGCGTGGGCAAGGGGAATGCGGCGGTTGCGGGGGATGAACTGCCCGCGGAGCTTGTGGTCAAGCGGAGGAAGAGGAGCGGGTAAGCCGCGGCATCACGCCGTCGAGTTTGCAGCGCGCGGCGGCTTTGGTGGGGCGGCGGGTGGCTATTGAGTTGGTTTGAAACTCCTGCTCCAGCGCCACTCACTCTAGGCTCTGGCGTTTGCCGCGATTGCAATCGAAGCAGAGCGTTTGTAGATTGTCTAATCTGTCCGTCCCGCCCTGCGCAACCGCAAGTACATGGTCGACTTCAAGTTCGACTCCGGAACGACCGCAGATGCGGCATCTATATCGATCTCGTTTGAAAACAAGAAACCGTTTCCGCACGGAAAGAGCTTTGCGTCCTTCTTTCTTTGTTTGCCCTTCGGGGATCACTGGCGCGTCCGATCGATCTTCGTCGCCTAACGCGCTAGACTCAGCGGCCGCGAGTAGCGCCTTCCTCCAACTGCCGAATCGGCGGGTAAAAGTGTCCGGTGAAATCCGGTATCCGAATGCTGCAAGCTCCGCCTTGTACGGACTGCGCCCGTATTTTTCGAGAGTTTGCGTCCAAAGCTCGACCAGAATTAAGCAGAGTTCCTCATCCGTCGCTTTGTTAAACCGAAATGGTGTCAAACTGGCTTCCTGGAGCGCCTTCCGGAGAGAGCCAAATCGCTTCAATACGACTGAAGAGCTCAGACGACCATGAGCATCAATGTCCTTTCGAGACAAGGTTGATTTGCCAAGCAGACCAGCAATCCGTCGCAACTCAGCGATAATTATCTCCTTGTCGAATGATTCAACGAAGTCGATGTTGAATGGCATCATTGCCTGATCCTGGGGTTCGCCACCGAGTACAACACATCCGTCAGGAAGTTCACTGCGACGTACGTCAATCCGATCGCCAGGATGCAGCCTTGGACTAGATAGTAATCGCGGTTGGAGATGGCTTGGATCGTCAGGCGGCCTATGCCGGGCCAGCTGAAGATCGTCTCGGTCACGATTGCGCCGGCTAGCAATGCGCCGAATTGCAGGCCTAGCACTGTGATGATGGGGATCATGGCGTTGCGCAGGGCGTGGCGGTAGACTACCGTGCGCTCGGGCAGGCCTTTGGCGCGGGCGGTNNGTTGGCGAAGGAGCCGGCGCCGGAGACGGGGAGCCATCCCAGCTTGATGGCGAATAGAAGAATGAGGATTGGGCCCAGCGCGAAGTTGGGGAACGAGAGGCCGAAGAGGCTGACTACGCTGAGCAGGCGGTCGTCCCAGCGGTTGCGGCGCTGGGCGGAGCGCACGCCGGCGGGGATCGAAAGGATGATGGCTACGAACAGCGAGGCCAGCGTTAATTGCAGCGTGTAGGGATAGCGCTGGGTCAGAAGACGCGTCACGCTCTGGTTGTAGCGGAACGAGGGGCCGAGGTCGCCGTGGAGGACGCCGCGCCAGTAGTGGATGTATTGCTCGCCGAGTGGCGCGTCGAGGCCGTAGGCGTGGCGGGTGGCTGCGATATCGGCGGGCGGGGCGCCTTCGCCGAGCATTTGCTGGATGGGGTCTCCGGGGACGAGGTGAATTAGGAGGAAGACGAGGCTTACTACCAGCCAGATTACTGGGAGGGTGTAGAGGACGCGTTGGAGGAGAAGTTTCAGTTGCTAGTACCCAGTTGCCAGTTGCCATCCCAGCCTGAGCAGAGAAGGAAACTCCTTGCGAAGCCGGTGGCAGCACGCGCCGCCATGGGGTCCTTCGCTTCGCTCAGGATGACAGGTGGTTGAGATTGGTATTCAATCATCACTTTCAGTCTCCTGCCTGCTTCGCAGACTCCGCCTTGCCCTCGATATTTTCCACCTTCTCGATCTTTACTTTCGCGATGCGGTGACCTTCCATTTCTTCGACGGTATAGCGGTGGCCTTCGTATTCGAAGGATTCGCCTAGGTACGGGATGCGTTGCAGGCGGGCGAGGACGAATCCGGCGAGCGTTTCGAATCCGGCATCGCGGGGCAGGAGCAGGCCGTGCAGGGTCTCGAGATCGAGGATGTTGACCGCGCCTTCGAGCACCAGGACGGACTCGTCGGCTAAGGTGGGTTCGGGCGGGGACACGTCGAATTCGTCTTCGATGTCGCCGACTAGTTGCTCGAGAATGTCCTCGACCGTGATTACACCGGCGGTGGAACCGAACTCGTCGACTACGACGGCGAGATGACGGCGGCGTTGTTTGAATTCGTCGAGGAGTTCGGCGAGAACTTTGGTTTCGGGAACGACCAGGACATCGTGCATGATCTGGCCGATCTGGGTGCGGGAGATGCGAGTTGCGAGGGGTTGGCCGAGATTGATCAGCCGGAGGCGCACCCAGCGGACGAGCTCCTTGTAATAGAGGACGCCGACGATGTGCTCGGGGCCGCGCTGCGGGTCGTAGAC
>PMXH01000411.1 GCA_003165855.1 Acidobacteriaceae bacterium
ATATTGAAATGTGCGATTGAAACGCGCGGCTGGAAGAGGTGTAGTCCGTGGCCCATGATGATTCAGCCAAGACGAAAACGCAACCAGTCCTTCTGATTCGCAACATCGGTCTCCTGCTGAGCGGCAATCTGAAGCACCCGATCCTCGACGCCGACACGGTGCTCGCCGTCGATGGCAAAATCGCTGCCGTCGGCAAACAGAAGGACATTGACGCGGAAGGCGCGACCCTCGTCATCGATGCCAAAGGCACGACCCTCGCTCCAGGATTGATCGACAGCCACGTGCATCCCGTCGCCGGCGACTGGACTCCGCGCCAGAACCAGATTGGCTGGATTGACAGCTACCTGCACGGCGGAGTCACAACCATGATTTCCGCCGGCGAAGTGCACACCCCAGGCCGCCCGAAAGACGTCGTCGGCCTGAAAGCCATGGCGATCTTTGCCCAGCGCGCCTTTTCCGCCTTTCGACCCGGCGGCGTGAGAATTCATGCGGGCGCTCCCGTAATCGAGCATGGCATGGTTGAAGAGGATTTCAAAGACCTCGCCGCCGGCGGCGTCACCATGCTGGGCGAGGTTGGCTTGGGCAGCGTGAAAGACGGCTCGACCGCCCGCCAGATGGTTGCGTGGGCGCGAAAGCATGGCATTCAAAGCACGATCCACACTGGCGGCCCATCGATCCCCGGCTCCAGTTTGATCGATAAAGACATCGTGCTGGCCGCCGATGCCGATGTCATCGGCCACATCAACGGTGGCCACACGGCTCTGCCGGACGATCAAATCGTCGCACTCTGCGAGCAATCGTCGCGCGCTCTCGAGATTGTTCACAACGGCAACGAAAAAGCGGCCCTGTTAACTTTGCGGACCGCAAGAGAATTGAAGAAACTGGATCGAGTAATCCTGGGCACGGATTCGCCCGCCGGCTCCGGAGTGCAGCCTCTCGGCATCCTGCGCCTGATCTCGCTGCTGTCGTCTCTCGCCGATGTTCCCGCCGAAGTCGCCTTCTGCTTCGCCACCGGCAACACCGCAAGAATCCGCAATCTCGACTGCGGAATGATCGAGCCCGGCCGCGCCGCAACCTTCGTGATGATTGACCGAGCCCAGCACTCGCCGGGAAAAACTGTGCTGGAAAGCATTCAGCGCGGAGATTTGCCGGGCATCGGAATGGTGGTCATCGACGGCATGGTAAGCGCGCAACGCAGCCGCAACACACCCCCTGCAACGACGGTGCCGGAAATCGTAAAACAGTGAATGGAGGTCTTACCAAAACGTCGCTACCGCAAACCGTCTTCACCTTTGATTTGATCCTTCGTCAGTCCTCCGACCCGCGCCAGAGGCCGTCCGCTGTCGGTGACCGCGACCGCCACCATGATTTCGTTGGCGCGGGGCGCATCGTTGATTCGCACCTCCATGCCATCGAAGTGACTACGAACGAAAGCGGCGTCTTTGTGGCCCAGCGGAATATCGAGGGCAACACCCATCCCTCCACGCTTCTTGGAAGATGGAATCAGCGCGGCGCCTTTTCCGAGCACTCGCCTCACCGGCGCACCCAGCTTGGGATGCAGAATCGCCGCCGCGTGCTCGAGCTCGCCGTCTTCGCCGACGGCCGCGGCCTTGCCATAACTCTCGACGCTTGTGGCAGGAATGCCGAGAGCCGCCACCGCGCGCTGCGTGAGCAGTTCGCCCAGTTCCTCGCCAATCGTCATCAACTCCGACAAATCTTCCACATACTTTCCAGCGAATGGGTTCTCAATGATCGCGACTGCGGCAGCACGCCGCGTTGGAGGATCGATGGTCCGTCCCATCTCGCTCCTCATCTCCTCCACAAACGTCACAAGCTTGCGAATGTTGGCCTTCATCGCAGTCCGTCCTCTCCTTTGATCTCCGAAGCCTGGAGGCCGCCGACGCGGGCATGGATGCGCGGACCGGTGGTCATCACCAGCGCCAGCAAAATCTCATCGGCTCGCGGAGCATCGGCGAGACCGACTTCCATGGAATCGAAATGACTTCGCACGTACGAAGCATTGATGTGCGTGATGGGAACATCGAGCCGAGTTCCCGGGCCTCCAACCTTTTTTGTCGAGGCCACGATCGCCTTCGCGCCGCCAAGAATCTCACGCATGGCATAGCCTCCGGGAACGTGCCACAAAGCGCCATGCTCAAGTTCACCTGCCGCGCCGACAATGGCTCCTTTGCCGTAACCCTCGACCACCTTCGCATCTCCGCCCAACGCGGCGACGAGGGAGCGCGCCATTTCCAGACCCAACGGCTTCAAATCATCCATGAATCCCGAAATGTCTTCCACGTACGCGCCCGCGAAAGGATTGTGGATAACGGCCAACGCGGCGGCGCGGCGCAGCGGTACGGACGAGACCGGACCGCCCTCGTGGAAGATTTCCTCGACCGCCATCAACTTTTTGCGAACTCGAACTTCAGGCATGAATGAGACTCCTACTGGATTTCTCTGGAGCGACGAACCATCCGGACGCCACGCTCGCGCCGACCACGCGAGTCTCGCCACGCAGGTGCAGAGCCGCGGAACGTATCAATCCTTCGGCGAGAAGTGAATCGGCGACCGCAACACCAGCGTCGAGTCCGGTGGCGATTTCGTGTGAGGAAAGTTCGCCTACTTTCTGGGTCACGAGCCTGAAGCCGAGATCGCTGTCGGGCGCGAGTTCGCGGGCGGGAACACGGGTAATGTTCGGATGACCCGGCAAATCCACAGCATTGGCGATGATAGTTGCGGCCGCATCCGCCGCGGCGGCATGGTCGGCGAGAACGGTGACGGCATCGGCAATGCCGAGCGAGAAGCTGCGGCCGCGCCAACCGCTGGTCGCGATGCCTCGCACGGGTTCGGTGGAGTGCAGTTCGACTTTACCAAAAAGTGATGGACGGTCGGGCCGTTCGACCATGCCCACGAGAAAGCGTTCGCCCGGCGCAAGATGCAGCGCTATATCCCCACCGTTGTTGACATAGGCCCGGGAAAGGGTCGCGGCGGATGCCATGCTTCCCAGGATTTCTTCGGCGACTGCGCCCGCCACTGCGGCCATCGGCGTAATGAAGTTCCGCTCGCCATAAGGCGCAACGGCAGTCGCCATGCGTCTCGCGATAACTCCCGCCGCCCGCGGACCGCCAGTTCGCGCGGGCTGCCGCAGAAAAAAGAGCTCGCCGCAGAGTTCATCGAGGACCGTGACGAAGCGCGCGGCCGCCGCGCGATACGCGGCATTCACTTCACTCGCGGCGCCGAATGCTTCGATGATCAAATCGATTGGGCCGTCATGAAGATGCAACCGGCGGCCATCGGGCAAGATTCTCATTTGGGCTGGTTCTCTCATTGATCAGATCTCGGGTCAGACTTCGGCGGTTTCGTGCCGGAAAGCGGCCAGGGATTCTCCGGATTGGCCGAAATATGGCGTCGACCTTCGCCATGCAGAATGGAATTCAGCGGACGAACGTGATCCATGTAGCCGCCCAAGGCAGCATAGTCCTTAAGCTTCAGCGTAAATTCAATAGGAGCGACCAGCGCCGGAGTGGGCACGTAGCCGAATGCGCGCTCGGGCATGCGGCTTACGTCAACCATGAAGGTGATGCCGCCACCGGGCCAGACGTAAACCGGCGCTCCGCCGCAAGTGACGCGGGTCAGGGCGTCCCGCACCGAATGCGTAAGCCGCACCGGATTCTCTGTGACGCCTGCTCTTAGCGATCCTCCCGCTCCTGCCATGAACAGAACGGTGGAGAGTGCGGGCTCGCAATTCTCTTTGATCCGGGCGACCGATTCGGTAAGCGAAGCGGGCAACTCTTTTTCTACCGGGCGCAAGGCTTCGTCCAGTTCGAAATACGCGTGGTGCTCGCCTGTGGTGCTCACCATCAGCAATCGAAGTTTGGGCCAGGCAATCTCCGGATCGAACTCCCGCAGAATAGATAGAGGATCATCGATATTCGTTCCGCCCCAGGCCGTGCCAGGTTCAGCCACCCGAAAGTAACGCCCTGGAGTGGAACGCCGGCCCTTCATTTCGATTCCAGTCTCGGGAATGCCCAGCAACTTGCCCGCCTGGTGCTCCGAAAGAACGCCAGTGATATGGTCATCGAACACCACCACCTCATCCACCTTACCCTGCCACTGCTTGGCAAACATTCCGATGGTCGCGGAGCCGCAACCCACGCGCATCCGCTCTTCTCTTACACCGTCCACGATGGGCGCCTTGCCAGCCTCGACGACCACAGTGGCGCCTTCATCGATCGTGAGTTCCACGGGCTTGCGGTCGCAGAGATTCAGTAGCGTCTCGCAGGTAACAGTGCCTTCCCGGCGGCTGCCTCCCGTCAGATGGCGCACTCCGCCGAGCGA
>PMXH01000068.1:0-216 GCA_003165855.1 Acidobacteriaceae bacterium
GGACGCCCTTTTTTCAGAGATGCGCGACCCTGCATCGGAAACGGTCGAACGCGGAGTGCCTTTCGAAGACGGCGACGGCTCTCTGGAGCTCACGATTACCGTTCCGACGTTCAACGAGCGCGAGAACGTCGTACCTCTGTTACAACGGCTGCGGACTGTGTTGACCGGTATCGTGTTCGAGGTCGTCTTCGTCGACGACGACTCTCCGGACGGCAC
>PMXH01000068.1:251-4514 GCA_003165855.1 Acidobacteriaceae bacterium
CGATCTCAGCGATCCCATGAGCGGATACTTCATGCTGACGCGGGATTTCTTCGGCGAGGTCGTGCGGCGCACCACTGGCGTGGGATTCAAGATCCTGCTGGACCTGGTGGCTTCGTCGCCGCGCCCGGTGCGCATCGCCGAAGTGCCTTATGTCTTCCAGGCACGCAAGCATGGACAGAGCAAGCTGGATATCAACGTGGTGGTGGAGTACCTTTATCTGGTCTCCGACAAACTGGTGGGCGAATGGCTGCCCATCCGCTTCGTGGTCTTTTGCCTGGTGGGAGTAGCCGGCGTAGCCGTGCATCTGGGCGCCCTTTGGCTGCTCTACCGCCGGCTGGGCTTTTCGTATTCTACGGCCCTGATCGCCGCGATCGTGGTGGCCATGGTTGGAAACTTCGCGTTGAATAACATGCTCACCTATCGCGACAGGCGCCGCCGCGGGATAGGATTTCTAACTGGCTTACTGTTGTTTTGTGCGGCCTGTTCGGTAGGCAGTCTGAGCCACTTCGCGGTAGCCAAGTTTTTGGTGGCCGGCGGTATCTGGTGGCCCATTGCCAGCCTGTGCGGCCTAGCCATCGCTTCGGTATGGAACTTCGGGGCCACCAGCATCGTAACCTGGGGCAGTCCACAACGTACCGCGCGCCCCGGCGGCAATTAATAGGTATAGTACTGCTGGCACGCCGCGAAGCTGTGCTATTCTGCAAGTCGTGCAGGACGCGGAAACAGCCGTTACGGTCCCCTTGGTCAGCGTTGTCATTCCCGCCTATCGGGCGGCCGCGTCCATCGCCGCCACATTGGAATCGGTACTGGCCCAGACCTTCAAAGATTATGAAATCATCGTGGTAAACGATGGCTCGCCGGACAGCGAGGCGTTCGAAACGGCCCTGGAACCGTACCGCGCCCGCATCGTATATCTGCGCCAGCAGAATCAAGGTCCTGGGGGGGCGCGCAATACCGGCATTCTGACCGCGCGCGGGAAATACATCGCGCTGCTGGATGCCGACGACGTGTGGTATCCCGAACATCTGGCGGCGCAACTCCCCGTGCTCGAAGCCGACGCGTCCATCGATATGGTGTATGCCGACGCGCGTATTATTGGCGACGTGCCGGAAGCGGGCAGAACCGTCATGGAGTTCTGTCCCTCCGCGGGCGAGGTTACCTTCGAGCGCTTGGTCTCGCGCCAGTGCACGGTGCACATCTGCGTCAGCGTCTGCCGCCGGGAGACGCTGCTTCGTGCCGGATTGTTCGATCCCGTATTTCGAGGGACCGAGGACATCGACATGTGGCTGCGCATCGCCAGGCTGGGAGGCCGGTTCGCTTATCGGCGCCGCGTGCTGGGGTGCTATCGGCGCCAGGCGGGCAGTCTGTCTTCCAACGAGGTCTCCATGCTGGAAGGCTATCTCGCCGTGCTGGCGAAAGCCGCTCGCGACCCCCAACTCACCGCTGGACAGCGCGAAGCGATCGAACGGCAGTGTGCTGTGGAGCGTGCCAGCCTGGAGCTGCAAAAGGGCAAAGACGCTTTCGTGGCAGGAGATGCCGAAGGCGCCATCGATCATCTGGCGCTGGCCAACGCGCAACACAAATCGCTGAGAATTTCTATTGTATTGCTGCTGTTGCAGGTGGCCCCCGGCTTCCTGCGAGCGCTCTACTCCTGGCGCTACCGGCACGTTTCCAAGCTGAAAACATAATCGTGAACACCTCGTCCAGCAGCCAACCGGCTACCCCGAAGAGCGGGTCTCTTACCCTGCACGTCTCCTGGCTGATGCTGGCTAAGACGATTGCGTTTGCGTTCAACGTGGCGCTGCCGATGTTACTCGTCCGCCGGCTCGACAAGACGCAGTTCGGCGTATACAGACAACTTTTCCTGATCATCGGAACCTCGGTCACGGTGCTGCCGCTGGGTTTCGCCATGAGTGCCTGGTATTTTCTGCCCCGCGAGCCGGACCGGCAGCAGGAAACCGTTTGGAACATTCTGATTTACAACACGGTCTTGGGCAGCCTGGCCTGCGGCGCGTTTCTGCTGTGGCCGGGGCTGTTGGATCTCATCTTCGGTCAACACGGCCTGACCGGCTACTCTCCCCTGATCGGCGTCGTGGCCCTGCTCTGGATTGTCTCGCAGGCCCTGGAGATTATTCCCATCGCCCACGGGGAAATGAAATTGGCCAGCGTCATGATTATGAGCGTGCAGCTTACGCGAACGGCCATCTACCTGGCGGCGGTTATCGGGTTCGGGTCGGTGCGCGCGCTGGTCTGGGCGGCGGTGGTGCAGGGATGCCTGCAAACAGGCGTGCTGTGGTGGTATTTGCAGTCCCGTTTCGGCAACTTCTGGCGCCGTTTCGACGGGAGCCTCATGCGCAGCCAGTTGTCCTACGCGGTGCCGCTCGGCCTAGCCGGCATACTCTATACCGTGCAGACCGACCTGCATAGTTACTTTGTATCCCACCGGCTGGGTCCGGAGGTGTATGCCATTTACTCGATGGGAACAATGGACGTGCCTCTCATGACCACGCTCCAGGAGGCCACCAATGCCGTGCTCATTCCGCGCGTCAGTTACCTGCAACTTATCGACGACACACGCGAAATCGTTTTGTTGCTCGCACGAGCTACCCGAAAACTGGCGGCGGTGTACTTTCCGGCTTACGCGCTCCTGGCGGTAGTGGCTCCCGATCTTATCAGCTTCTTCTTCACACGGAGTTACCTGCCGAGCGTGCCGGTGTTTAGAATCAATTTGACCTTGTTGCTGCTTACCGTCCTGCTGCAAGATCCGCTCTTCCGCGCTTATCGGAGCCAACGGTACTTCCTGATCNNTGCCAAGCCGCTGCTTGTCCTGATTGTCTGCGGTACGATCTTTTCCCTGGTTTATCTTTGCGTGGTTTTGTTGGCCGGAGTCCTGACGCCGGAAGAGAAGGGGCTTGTCCGGCGGAAGATTGCGGTGCTGCTACCGCAGACTTAGATGATTATAAGATTTGAACTACTGATAGCCACGGTCGCATAAAGGACCACTTATGAAACACAGGGTGCAGTGTCAGATAACCCACTTTGCGGGATCTGGGTTGCGTCTCGATGTTCACGGAGCGGAAATGTTGCGAATGCCCTTCCTGCTTGCAACGTGGAGCCAGCCACGCCAGCCATTGTCTGTCGTTGTCAGAGATGCGATTGGCATCCGCCCCTCCGGGTTATGGATCACCAATCCCCAGTCGTCATCAGTCTGAGACGGAGTATCCGTACCTAGGAAACCAAAGGTTGCTCTTCCGTCCCATTTGCGGTCTGAGAAGGCAAGGACGCCGTTGTCGTTATATTCGAGCCGTAATGTTGCGCGAATCTTGCCAGCACCGTCAAAAAGGTTTAGAGCGCCTCCCGTAAGTTCTGTAACGACTTTGCCGCCATCATCGACGACTTCGAACCTTTTAGCCCTGACAGAAACCGGAATGCGTCGCGGGGATGAAGAGGCTCTGCTGAGTTCAGCGAGTACGCCGCCGAAGAACCCAGCCGCGATTGCAAGGGCCGAAAACGCGAGATACTTCGAAAGTCGCTTGATCATATCCTCATTGGACACCAGACGGATGCCGCAAGTGCCGCTCTGCGTTTACTATATTCTCGTTTGGCCGAATCAGAGCGACCCATGGGGCAGATGAACGGAATAACCGGAAAAGTGCTCGAAGCGTAGCGCAGGCTGGTGTCTCACAGAAGGCCCCTTTTTGAAACCAGGGGCGGGGTTTCCAACANNGGCCTGAAGGCAGAAAGAGCCTCGCGCAACTGTTCGCGGAGTCGCCGTTCAAGGGCGTCGATATCGATTTCGAGAGAGACCCCGACTATGGCCGCGACGTTCCGCTATGAGCGGCTTCCTGCTCGACACCAACATTCCATCGGAACTAACTCGCCTAAAATCCGCGCCGGAAGTCGAGCGCTGGCTGGATAAAGCCAACAACGCGGAATTGTATTTCAGCGTCATCTCACTGGGCGAAATTCTCAAGGGCATCACCGTGCTGCCGGCGAGCAAGCGCCGCGACGGTTTACAGGAGTGGCTCGACGGCACTTTGCGGCCCTGGTTTGAAGGCCGGATCCTGCCGGTGACGGCCCCGATTGCGGAACGATGGGCGTTCTCTCCGGAGAATGCCGGTTGCAAGGAAAACAGGTCAAAGTCGCGGATGGACTTATCGTGGCTACCGCCCTTCACCATAGCCTGACCATTGTCACCCGGAACGTCAAAGACTTTGCGGGCCTTGGCGTCACGCTGCTCAATCCGTGGGAGGCGTCGTGACC
>PMXH01000085.1 GCA_003165855.1 Acidobacteriaceae bacterium
CCTTAGTTCCTCTTCGAAGGACCGCAGCAGATAGGCGCAGGTCCCTAGGAGTGCATACAGAATCGGGAGCAGGCAGGTGGTGATCGCGCCGTAGGAAACCGAAACCAGATCGAGAACGTCCTGGCCGAACGACCGAACGTCCTCATAGGTGCCGGTTAGCGTATCCAGAGCAAGCGGCATGTTGGGCAAGCCCACCGGCAGTTGGAACATCGCCTTGAGCGTTTTTTGGTTGTCTTCATTGTCCTTGCCACTTAGCTTCCGGTTCCATCGGTACTTCGCGTAAGGATCTTGCTCGGCACCCAGGACCAGCAAATTCAATTGACGACTTCGGGCGTCGATCGCTCGGACCGTCGAGGCGTATTGCTGCAGTTGCGTAATGACTTCTCCCTCGTTCATCCCCTCGGGAAGCTCCGGCTTGTCGGAAGTTCCTTTCGTCGGTGCCGCCTGTGTCCCCAGTTCTGCCCTGAGCTTTACTACCAGCTCGTTGGCGGTGGTGATGTCGGTACGAATGGCACTCGATATCGAAGAAGTCACAAAGCCGAGCACGGAAAACAAAAATATCGGAATCGCCAGGAGGCACGCCCACAGCCGCAAAGTCTTGATCGTGGGCTTGGTCAGGCGATCAGAAGACGCTTCTAAAGTCTCCGCCGTGACTGGCTTTAGTTCGTCAGCCAGTTTCGTCAGCGCCGCCAGCAAACTCGCGGCTTGGGTGTCATCCCATCCCGCACTGGTGGCAGCCTTCGCGCGCAAAATGCTGGTCCGCGTCGTGTCATCAACGCTTTTTCCGGTTTCCGCCGAATACACCAGCAGACGCATCGCATCATCCACCGCTCGAGGAAAGTCGGGATCCGGCTTCCACGGCGGATCGCTCTCCCCCGGATCCGATTCGGTCTTTGGCCGGAACCACTTATGCAGATCCATTTCTTAACTCCTGCGGGCTTTGGGTCGGCAAGACTTGGGATTTCTTCGTTGAATTCGGCTCTTCTCAATTCGCTAGACTTGTCGGAGCCCTTAAAGGATAGTGTCGTCCCCGCCGCAAACGTTTCATGCCCGCAACTGGCGAAGCCGAAGGCGACAGCATGAGCGGACGAACCTTCGCCTTTGACCTTGGCCTTGACTGTAAACTTGGAGGAGAATTTCGGGAGAAGACGCGACCTCGAATCGCCAGATCTCAGTCCCGGAGGGACGGCACGAGCGGACGGACCTTCACGAATCAAGCTCACCGCACCCGCCCGCCGAAACCGCGACGGACGGGGGCAGCCTCACGTGAAGATAGTGCCGATACTATAAATCCAGGATGGGTCGATCACGCCGAGTGGCGTTCTTTGAACTCCTCAATCTTCACCTTGGCCTTGGCTTTCGTGTCATCCACAGACTGGCTGACCTTCTCTCGCCTCTCGGTGTCCTTTTCGGCAGCGGCCTGTTTGTGCGATTCGTGGATCTGCTTCGCGGCGTCCTTGGCATCACCCCAGGTTTCCTGCACCGCCCCTTTGGCTTGATTGACCACCCCTTTGTTGGCCAGCTTTTTGCTGCCAACCGTTTTTCCGACGCTCTGCTCCACTTTGCCCACTGCCTGATCGATCTTGCCTGCCACTTGATCCTTATTCATGAGTTCTCCTTATATTTGTTGGTTGCGGATTTCCTGAATGTGGTTGGAGCCCCTCACGCCCGCTTGCGGATTTTCACTGCCATCTTTCCCGAGACGCGTGTTTTCTTGCCAGCCACGGCAACAGTCTTTTTCTTCTTCTTCTTGGTTGCCGCCTTGACCGGAGGCAGCAACTTCAGCTTGGGCTGTTTTGCCGTGCCCTCGGGCTGCTTTGCCATGCGGTGGTGGCCATGCTGCAGCGGTTGGATGCGCGCCGCTTCTTCTTCCGTTCGCAGCTGAGTTTCGCTAGCTTTTTCCCGCTCCTCGTCAAGATATTCTTTAATGGTTTGAGTTGTCATGGCAGCAGTGTGGCAGAACGCTCCCGCCCAATCTGTCCTGTTTTGGCCACTCTGCGACAATTCGGGAAATCACGAGAAATGTCATTTCGCCCAAATCTTGTCAAGAGCGAAACTTGACCTTTTCCCCGTAACTCATTGCTTCCATTCGGCAAATAAATCCAAAATCGTGACCCATTCACCCCCCTGAACGTGATATAATGGATATATAGATCGAAAAAGGCGCAGGCCCTCCAGCTTGCGCCTTTTCTTTTTTCCGGGATATTTCCCGGATCGATACTTCCTGGATCGAAGACCGTAAGGTCTTAAAGACCCAAACACCCAATACCCGAGACCCAAACACCTGAATCCATGCGCAGACGCAAGGGCCCGTCCCACGGACGCAACCAGCGTCCGGCCCAAGCCCTGCCCACCCCTCGCCTTCAAACTCCTCGTCCCCAAACTCCCTTCGAGCGCGAACTCACCACCAAACGCCGCGGCGAGATTTCCGAACTCGCCTTCGCCCTCGCCGCCGCCCGCCACGGCTTCGGCATCTCCAAACCCTTCGGCGACAGCGAACGCTACGACATCATCCTCGACCCCTCTCACGTTGCCCGTGTCCTCCCGACCGAAGCCGAGCGAAAGCGGGCGAAGTGGAGAGCCTGCCCTGCGCTTGCCGAACGGGACCTGCCTTACGCCTCAGCCCGCCCGCGCCTCATCCGAGTCCAGGTCAAAGCCACTACTCAGCTCGTCGACGGACTCTACCGTGTCAACGCCCACCGCCGCATCAACGGACGCGCCGTCGCCTACAAACTCTCCGAAATCGATTTCTTCGCCGCCTACATCATCCCTGAAGACTCCTGGTTCATCTTCCCCCTCCCTCACATCCTCGGCCTTACCAGCCTCCTCCTCAGCCCCAAACGCCGCCGCCTCCCCGGCCTCTACGACCCCTACCGCGAAGCCTGGCACCACCTCTACGAACCCGACGGCCTCGAATTCG
>PMXH01000470.1 GCA_003165855.1 Acidobacteriaceae bacterium
GACATGGAGCTATTCAAACTTCTTTCCGACGAAGCCGCCAAGCCCTTGTTTGGAGCGACCGGACATTCGATGCCAAGGACCGAGGAACCAGGAATGAGACCATGAGAGAGACTCCCCCCAAATTCAATCCGGCAGTTCTGCCGGTGGAGTTCATGAAGAGTTTTGAGCATGTGGACTCCGACGAACCCCGGCACTTCCTCTATCCGGGCCAAGTGTTCGTGACGCGCGATCCAATCACCATCTCCACCATACTCGGATCATGCGCAGCCATCTGTCTGTGGGACCGGCACAAAAGAGTGGGAGGGATGAACCACTATCTCCTGCCGGAGGGGCTTGGTGATGGCCCGAACCGGCTGCGCTACGGCAACGTCGCCAATCCTGAACTTCTTGAGCGGGTGCTTGCACTGGGATGCGAAACCCGAAACTTGCAGGCCAAGATCTTCGGTGGGTCCAGCGCTTTCGCTGTCGACCTGTCGCAGTCGGTGGGATCGAGGAATGTGGAGCTTGCCGAAAGTTTTCTTCGCTCCGCGGGCATTCCGGTGGTGGAAAGAGAAGTGTCGGGGAAGCATGGCCGCAGGTTGTTCTTTCAGATCTTCGATGGCGTGACAAAGATCAAGAGTTTTGACCAACTGTAGAGAGAAACTAGGCCGCGTGCCGATCGTACGCGGACTGCGAAGGGAGGAACGGTGAATTCAGCGGACTTTGATCGGGAAGCGGTCTTCGCGTCGTTCCTCGCCGAATCGGAAGAGGGTCTGAACCTGATGGAACAGGCGTTGGTTCAGATGGAATCGAATCCTTCCGATCCGGAACTTCTGCACAGCGTTTTCCGCATTGCTCATACCATCAAGGGAAATGCAACCTCGTTGGAACTCGGCGAATTAGCCGGGTTTGCCCACGTTGTGGAGGATTTGTTAGACGTCCTGCGTGAGCAGCAGACGCTGCCCGGTGCGGACTTAATTTCCCTGCTGCTGAAGGCTGCGGATGAACTTCGGGCCATGGTTTCAACCGCGACGGCCGGACCGCAAGAGCTTTCCGCAGGGCAACACGACCTCAGAAAACAAATAGCGCGGGAGGTGGAAAAGCGGTCGAAAAGAGTGGTCAGCGCCGGTGAGGTCCGAGAGGGATCCGGTCCTGGAGCAAAGATGGACATGCTCCCGGGTGCCAGTCACCGCACGCTGCGCGCCGATGTCGACAAGCTCGATCACATGTTGAATCTGACCGGGGAAATCGTCATCGCGCAAGGCCGCTTGCGCCAGATGATCGAGAAGCTGGGTAGCGAGCAAGGCCGCGCCATTTTGGACATGCATCGCGAGGCCGAGCGCCTGTACATGGACCTGCAGAGTGAAGTGATGAGTATCCGCATGGTGCCGATCGGCCCCTTGTTTCGCCAGTTTGGGCGATCGGTGAGAGACCTGGCCAGAAGTCACGGAAAGCTGGCCCGTCTGGAAGTCGTAGGAGCGGACGTTGAAGTTGACACAACGGTGCTCGAACTATTGAAAGACCCTCTGCTGCACCTGGTGCGCAATGCGGTCGACCATGGTCTCGATAAGCCGGCCCTGCGCGAGAGCCAAGGCAAGAATCCTTGCGGACTAATCCGCCTGACAGCGGCGCACAGCGGTGGAAACATCATCGTGAAGCTGCAAGACGATGGAGCAGGGTTCGACCGCGCGCGGATCTTAGAGAAAGCGAAACGCCTTGGACTCGTATCCGACGACGCAGGGATTCGGGACCAGGATATTTACGATTTGGTATTTAATGCAGGATTCTCAACCGCCGAATCGGTTACCGATCTCTCCGGCCGTGGGGTCGGACTGGATGTCGTCCGGCGCAACATCGACACTTTGCGTGGGACGGTGGAGATAACCAGCACGGCTGGAAAAGGCAGCACGATTATCATCCGCCTGCCTTTGACCCTGGCCATTATTGAAGGGTTCTCCGTGAGGGTCGGAACTGAAACCTTTGTCGTTCCTCTGGAACATGTGATCGAGTGCACGGAGTTACCTGCCGAACAACGCAACTCGGAAGCCAGCGGAATTCTTAGTCTGCGGGGAACGGCGCTTCCCTATGTTCGACTGCGGCGTGTGTTTGGCTTGGGCGGAGTGGCCCCTAAGAAGGAGAACATCGTGGTCGTGAAGATCAACGAGTTCTACGCCGGAATCGCAGTTGACGAATTGCTGGGGGGCATGCAGACGGTCGTAAAGCCTCTGGGCAGGGCTTTTCGAGGAGTGTATGGGATCGCCGGTTCTACGGTTCTGGGGGACGGACGGGTCGGTTTGATCATCGACGTTCCCAGTCTTCTGCGCGGAGTGATGCAGTCGACTTTGCTGGCACAAGCTTAGTTACAAAGGGAAGTTCTTTTGGAGAGGTGAAGGACAATGAAGAATTGGCAAGATCGGAACATCGGCACGCGGCTGGGCGTCATCTTCGGCGCCATCCTGCTGTGCGTGATCGCGGTAAGCGGATTCGGACTGAGCTGGCTCGGCCGTCTGAACTCCAACATGTCGGCCTCGATGCAAAAGCGTTACAACACGGTTGAGTTGACGCACCAGACCATCGAGAACTCGATCACCAATGCTCGCATCACCATGCAATTGTTCGAGGTCACCGACCCCGAACAAGAGAAGAAGCTGAACCAGCAAAATGATTCGATCAGCCAGGAAATCAGCGGGCAGGTCGCCTTGATCGAAAAGAGTCTCAACTCTTCCCAAGAGAGAGAGCTGTTTGAGATCGTCACCCAGGATCGCGATGCCTACAAGGCGGCACGGGCGAAAGCCAAGAAATTGTTGATGGACAAGAAGCGCGACCAGGCGCTGACCACTTTGAGCGAAGAAGTGATTCCGGCGCTCGACAAGTACCGCGCTGCGTGGCAGAAGTTTATTGACCTTCAGGCTGCCGCCGTGGTGCAAAGTATGAAGGAGAGCCAACAAGCCTATGCCGTGGGGCGCGGCGTTGCATTGTTGCTGTTGATTGGCACTTTGATTCTAGCCACGTTGGCCGCGGCCAGCGTTACCAAGAGCATTACCGTTCCCATCCAGCAGGCAGTCGAGCAGGCGGAGCGGATCGCCGCCGGCGATTTGACCAGGGAGATACTGGTCACAAACCATTCCGAGACCGGCAAACTGCAGCAAGCCATGCGCGACATGAGCAGCAGACTGTCGGGCATCATCCGGGACGTCCGCGAAGGGTCGGCAGCCGTTGCTTCCGCAGCCCAGCAGGTTTCTTCTTCCTCGCAGAGTCTTTCGCAGGGAACCAGCGAACAAGCTGCTTCTGTGGAGGAGATGAGCGCGAGTCTGGAACAGATGAATGCATCCATCACCCAAAACGCCGACAACAGCCGGCAAGTGGAGCAGGCGGCTGTGAAGGGGGCGCTGGCGGCGGAAGAGAGCGGCAACGCGGTCAAAGAGACGGTCGAGGCCATGAAGCAAATTGCGGCCAAGACCTCGGTGATCGAAGAGATCGCCTACCAGACCAATCTTCTAGCGCTCAACGCGGCGATCGAAGCGGCGCGCGCTGGAGACCAGGGCCGGGGCTTTGCGGTGGTCGCGGTCGAAGTTCGAAAGCTGGCCGAGCGGAGCCAGTTAGCGGCGCAAGAAATCGGCGGACTGGCTGGAAAGAGCGTCAGTGTGGCAGAACGATCTGGCCTATTGCTGTCTGACTTGGTGCCATCCATCAGGAAGACGGCCGATCTGGTGCAAGACGTTGCCGCGGCCTCCACTGAACAGTCTGGCGGAGTCACGCAGATCAACAAGGCGATGTCCCAGGTTGACACGGTTACACAACGCAACGCATCGTCCGCGGAAGAACTCTCAAGCACCGCGGAAGAGTTGGCTGCGCAGTCGGAACAACTGCAGCAGTTGATGACGTTCTTCCGGGTAACCGGAGAGCAGCACGCGAATCGCGGCGGCAACGGCCAACAGCGCGTAAACGTTCCCTTGAACCCCACGTTCAGAAACGATTTCGCGCAGCGAACCCACTCGCAATCGGCCAACGGCAAAGTAACGGAAGAGGCTAACTTCTCTCCCTTTTAAGGTGGGGATCTCCGGCCTGGTTAGGAAGTGGAAAAACCGGGCAGATGCGTCGAGGTAAACGGCAGAAATGTGAGGAGTGAGATTATGGGAGCGTCGGACCAAGGGAAGCAGCAAACTACCCTGAGCAGTGTGCAGTACCTTACCTTCTTCACTGCGGGCGAGGAATATGCGATCAGCATTGTGAAAGTTAAGGAGATCATTGAGTACGAGGCTGTCACGACCGTGCCCAACACTCCCGTCTGGATCCGCGGTGTGACCAACTTGCGAGGCAAGGTTGTCGCCGTAGTCGACCTCGCGGTGAAGTTCGGGCTACCAGCCAGCGGCATTTCCAAGTTCTCCTGCATCATCATCACCGAAGTGATGTTCGAGGGCGAGACTTTGACCATGGGGGTTCTGGCCGACTCCGTGAGCCAGGTCATCGACCTTACCGCGGACGAAATCGAAGAAACCCCGCCTTTCGGTACGCGGGTCAAGACCGAATACCTGCTTGGCATGGGCGCGCTCGGAAAGAAGTTTTGCCTCATTCTTGACATCGACAAAGTCCTCTCCACCGACGAATTATTGGCGGTTACGGATTCAGTTACCGTCGAAAGGCCTGCGGATGCCACGGCAATCGACGCGCCCGCCAAAGCGGCACACTTCGAGGCTGGAGCGTAGCTGTGCTCGCCGGAACAGCTTCCGCCAAAGATTCAGCCGCGTCCCGCCAAGCCGGACAATCCCATGCTGACTCATGCCGCGTTGACTCAGGCCACCTTGACCCAGGGCTGGAGCAGCCACCCCATCTCTCGGTTAGTCCCGCGCTGTTCCAAAAATTCCAGAAGCTGATCTACAGCGAAACTGGCATCTGGCTGGGAAGTTCAAAAACGGCCTTGTTGTGCGGACGGCTCTTTCGCCGCCTCCGAGCGCTCGAGATCACTTCACTGGCGAGCTACTACGAATTCGTCGCACAGCCGGACCAGCACGAAGAACGCTCTCGGATGATCGACGCCATCACCACCAATGAAACTCGTTTTTTCCGCGAGCCCAGGCAGTTCGAGTTCCTGGTGCAGAGACTCGTTCCGCGTTGGCTATCGGATGCCGAACACGGGTTACGCTCGCGCAGAGTGCGAATCTGGAGCGCCGGATGCTCTTCCGGGGAAGAGCCGTACACCCTGGCCATGTTGCTTGCCCGGCATCTTCCAGCGCAGGACGGCTGGGACGTGCGGCTTCTAGCCACTGACATTTCCAACCGCGTCCTGGAAAAGGCATGCAAGGGGACTTATCCCATCGCGAGAGCGACGGAGTTACCGAAAGATTTGCTGCACAGTTTTATGCTGCGCGGAGTCGCGGAGCGACAGGGTGAGATGAAAGTGAAAATCGAAATCCAGCAAATGATCGACTTTCGAAGGTTGAACCTGGACCAGGAATCTAATCTCAGCGAAGGCCCATTCGACGCCATTTTCTGCCGCAATGTTTTGATCTACTTCGACGTCGCGTCGAAACGCAGGGTAATCGCAAACCTTTACCGTCATCTCATGGCCAACGGTCTCCTGTTCGTGGGTCACGCAGAGAACCTAACCAGCATATCCACTCGGCTGCAGAGCGTTGAGTCGACCATTTACATAAAGACAGGCGACAACCAGGAACTGTGACGGCGGCATAGCAAGACCTTCTCAGACGGCACTCAGTACTTCAGGAGGACGAAAGAACGTGTCCCGCATGAATGGAAATGACCTGCAGGTCCTCGTCGTGGATGATTCGGCGATGGTCCGCCAAGTTATGCAGGCCCTTCTGGGTACCGATCACAGGATTAACGTGAGGGCGGCGGCCGACCCGCTGATTGCGTGGGCCAAGATGCAGAAGGAACCTCCCGATGTTGTCATCACGGACCTGGAAATGCCGCGCATGGACGGCCTGACGTTCATTCGAAAAATCATGCTGGAAATGCCGACGCCAGTCGTGGTCTGCTCCGGCCTGGCTGCACGCGGCACCGAACTCGCACTGCGCGCGCTCGAAGAGGGTGCGGTTGAGGTAATTACCAAACCCAAGGTCGGCGTGCGTGAGTTCCTGCACGAATCGGCCGTCATCCTCCTGGATGCGGTCTGGAGTGCCTCTCAAGCGCAGGTCAGGCCGCGGCCTCGTCTAGCGGCAGTTCCCCGCCTGACGGCCGACGCTGTCCTGCCTCGCAAGAAAAAGCCCCACGCTGCCGGAGCGCCGAACGGAGTCATTGCGGTAGGTGCCTCGACCGGCGGAACGGAAGCCTTGCGCGTCTTCCTCACAGCCTTGCCAACCGACTGTCCGCCGGTCGTGGTCGTGCAGCATATGCCCGAAGGTTTCACGCGCGCCTTTGCGGATCGCTTGAACCTAGAGTGCGGAATAGAAGTCGCGGAGGCCCGGGATGGCGACCGGCTGCAAACTGGCCTGGCGCTGATCGCCCCGGGCAACCGGCATATGCTGGTCAACCGCACCGGCGAAGAGCTTGTCGTCCAAATCCTCGATGGGCCGCTGGTCTCACGTCACCGTCCCAGTGTGGATGTGCTGTTTCGCTCGGTAGCCATTTCCGTTGGGCCCAAAGCGGTTGGGGTCATCATGACCGGCATGGGCGACGACGGCGCCCAGGGCCTGGGTGAGATGAAAGAAGCAGGAGCAGCCACGATCGCGCAGGACGAAGCCAGCTGCATCGTGTTTGGAATGCCCAAAGAAGCGATTTCCCGCGGCGCGGTGAGTCTGGTTGTGCCTTTAGACCGAATCGCCAACGCGGCCTTGAACCTGCAGAGGAAGAAGGCGGGAGAAGGGAAAAGCTAAACGACGGTTCGAATCGAGATGACCGAAGCAAGAAGATGCAAGCAGTAGGAAATAGGCCAGCCTGACTCCGGGATCCCGGATGTCACCGAGCATACCCGGAGGAGTCGCACTAACCCCTCAGCGCAGCACGGTACTTATTGGCGCCAGCCGGTGTATTCCTCGCGTCCCTGGAAAATCTCATGAACCAGACGTCCGATGCGTTCCTTTAGCGTCGCGGGCTGTGCCGTGACAGTTTCCGCCATTTCAGTTTTCGTCTCCACCTTTGATTCGGGGGCGGGAGCCGCACCTGCAGCCATGAGTATGGCCTCCTATAAATTGATTTTCACAATCCCGTCTCTTGTCATTACGGACAGACTTCGCGCTAGGCGAGTGCCGAGCTGAGGCCGGAGGAGTCCCCATTGACTCCCGAATTCTAAGGTGCTTTTAATTTGGCGAGGAGATTACTAACGGCATAGCACATCAGATTCTGCAACCTGACTCGGTCGCAATCTCAGCGCGGGCAGCGGAGGCCGCAGCAGAGGCCGCTGGATAAACAAACTGAATTTTGAACTGAATTATGGCAGCCGGACCTGTAAGCCGAATTTTGTCCGCCGGATTGCTCCAGCGGGACGGTCATTCCTCTGGGCCACGCATTGCTGCGGGGCTCTAGCGACCTACCCGAAGGTTTTACGCACCGAGCCGGCACGTGCCGAAACCTGATTCGTAAGAATCAAATCCCGGCTCCCTCCCTATTTGGTCTTGCTCCGTG
>PMXH01000245.1 GCA_003165855.1 Acidobacteriaceae bacterium
ACGAACCCCTGCTTCCCATACGGACGATCGACATCGATCCTTACAATGAGCGCCATGAAACGATCCTCTTCATCCCCGCCTTACGCGACCGCGACCGGCGCTCGCTCAGGCTGATCGTCAACCACTTTGTAAAGCTCCTTTTTGAGTTGATCCCAGTGGAATTCCTTCGCAAAGGTCGCGCTGTTGCGCGCCAGCTGATTCCGTTTTTCAGGATCGGCATAGATGCGGCAAATGCAGTTCGCAAGCGCATCCACATCTCCCGGTTCGCAATACGCCACCTGATCTTCGCTGAAGTAATACTGGATGGCCAAAAGGCGAGGAGCGATGACTGGAATTCCCAAATGAACATACTCAAGCAGTTTCACGGGAAGCATGTAGTCGGTGGCCACGTCGCGCCGATTAGGGATAAGCCCCAGCGACGCACCCTGAATCATCTCCGCAATTGACTCGACGCGGAACATCTTCTTGCTGAAGTAAATCCTGTCGCCCATGTCGGCCGCTTTTACCTGCGCTTCAAGCTCCTCGCCGGCATCGCCATCTCCGTAAATTTCAAGCCGCGCGCGAGGACACGCATCCGCGGCCTTTTGAAATGCCTCCACCGCCAGATCGAGCCCAAGACGTTTTGCGATCGTGCCGTGGTAGACGATTCTGAATTCCTCGCCGTTGGGCTCGGACGAGTTTTCGCTGCGAAAAACCAGCGGATCGGGAACATTCGGCAGTACCGTCAGCTTGCCGGGCGGGGTTCCGCGCCTTACCAGAACATCGCGATGCGGATGATGAACGCAGATGGCCTTGTCTGCCAGCCAGATGCTGAACTGCTCCTGCATGGCAAGAATTCGAATCAGCGGATGCTTCTCCGAGAGCCCAAACTTCGACATGTACATCTCAGGCATCATGTCGTGAATGTTGAGGATGACCCTGGCGCCGAACAACTTTGGAATCATGGCAACCAGCACAAGCAGATCGGGCATGGTGTGTATATAGATGACGTCGTAATGCTGCTTCAGGTGCATTCGCAGAAGTTTCAGCGTGGACGCACAGAGAAATCTGAGGTAACTGAATCCATACTTGAGAAACCTACCGCCCCGGTACCTGAGCTGCTTGACTCGAAATACATTGACACCCTGAACGATCTCGAACGAAGGCCGGTCTTTCTCACCGAGTGCGATGAAGTCGACCTGGTCTCCCCGGCGCACAAGGGTTTCTGCCTCCCGGCGCGGACGTGCGTCGTTGAGGTAGTTGGTGTAGGCGACCATGCAGATCTTCTTCATCCGTCCGAAATACCGATTCTCTTTCTTGAAGCTGGCGCTCCGCATCATTTCATGAGACGAGCGAATGCATGGCGCAGGTTACACCAAGGCCAGTGGTTTCAAACGTTCTTCCAAGGACTCCTGTTCCTCTTCGGCCAGTTCCAGCTTTCTTGCTTCATTCGATCGCTTCATCACTTCGAGGAATTCTGATTGGAAGCGCTGTTGCAGGAGAGCGATATTCGGCATGACGCAGTGGCCGCCGATGTGGCCGGGCTGAAACAGAACGTTGGGGAGATAGCCAATCTCCTTGAAGAACTTGCCCACCTCCAGATAATCCGCATCCACCTTCACGGCAAAGCGATTCATCTCCTGGGCCCACGCAATCAGCAAACCGAAGTAAGTTGTCTCAAGCAATTTGGCCAGCTCAAGCGCTTCAGGAGTCGCCATGGTTTCAGAAGGGATGCCGGCAGCTTTAAAGTGCGCCTGCACGCGCTCAGTGGCGAGCGCATCCGTGCCTGCCGCAAACTTGACGTAGTGCTTGAGCTCGTCCACCATCTTTGTGTGTTTGCCCCGCACCGGGCTGTACACGCAGGGGATTCCCGTCGAACGCTCGATACTGCGCGTGGTGCCCGGCACGATGGTGCTGTTGATAACGATCACGCCGGGAGAGAACTTGATAGCGTACCCCTCCACCGCACTCCTGAACTGATCCGCATTGATAAACGGAAAACAGATATGGAGAATTCCGACCGGCTGGTTCACGGGCACAGGATTGATGTCAATGCCAATGGCGCTTGGCTCCTGCTCTTTGAGAATCGTAAAGAGAGGCTTGCCCACCTCGCCCAGACCCACCACTACTGTGACTGCTGCTTCGTTGTTGTTCATTGATTTACTCCATCCAATTCAAATCGAATTTGATCATCTGTTGCGTCTGCCAGCTCGGCCCTGCCGCTGTCTGGCGCCACGCGTTTTGTTCTTGGGATCGTCGCATAACATCGATCGGCATTAAAGGCGAGGGGCCCTCCGGCGCCTCCGTCCGAGCCACCCATCACGTGAAAATAGCAACGCTGTGCGGGGTTGCCGTAGCTGTGCCCACCGGGGCCTGATCCGCCCGTGACATCAGGACCCGTTGCCGGAAACGGCAAGTCGCCCCACCATGTTGGCCTCGTGTCCAGGTAAAACGATGCGGGCAACTCGTGGGTCACGCCGGGTGCCCATGCAGTAGACACGCCAATGTTGTTGTAGTTGCCATGAAGAAACTGCTTGGTCGACGTTCCTGAGCGATGGCACGGAGGTTCTCCGCCAGCGCATCCCGTGTCTGCGCCATCATCGCTCGTGCGGCCGTATCCGAACGACCAGCCGTAAGCAACCGCGTCGTAACTGCGCTCCGCTGGATACTCGATCGACTGTTTTTGCGCGACGGGAGANNACCCCTTCATGGTCTGCATTTGCGTGGAACCAACGACGTTGCCGATGAAATTGTTCGCTGTGTCCATGTAGACAAGCTCAACGGCGCGCGCTGCCTGGAACCCATAGTGCCCATTGGCCCCTGAACACTGCACCACGCCTCGCCCAGTCGTCGGGCTGCAGATCCTGTTGGTGCCCACAACCCAGTTTCGGAAGGCGGAAGTCTGGCTTGAACTCCCCCACACTGAAT
>PMXH01000247.1 GCA_003165855.1 Acidobacteriaceae bacterium
CCAGCGCGATCACGCTAGGCATGGTGACAGCGAGCTAGCTGGCTTCCTTTACTTCCACAACTTCGCGGCCCTTGTAGTAGCCGCATTTGGCGCAAGCGCGATGCGGCATCTTCTTCTCATGGCAGTTCGGACACTCGGAGAGCGAGTGGCTCTTCAGGGCATCATGAGCCCGCCGGGTCGAGGTGCGCTTNNCCGGCTTTCAAATTACAAATTACCCGATTACCAAATTGCGAAATTCCTTTAGTGCGCCAGCTTGCTGCGGATTTCCTTTAGCGCCGCCCACCGCGGTTCTTCCCGCGTTACTGCGCACGCGCATTGCCCCTCGTTCAGATTCTGGCCGCATTGCGGACACAGGCCCTTGCAATCCTCGCGGCACGTAAGCTTCAGAGGGACCGCCAGCAGTATCTGCTCGCGAATAACATCGTCGAGCGGAAGCCCTTCGCCTTCATAATAGCTGATCTCGGCCTCNNGTGCTTGCCGTGATGCTCTTCGACCAGATCCGCCCGCCCGCTGCTCTCGATGGGAGAGATCTGGCGGTAATCCGTTCCCAGGTCGATCACACCCGGTTCGAACTTCTCCGCAAACTCCACGGGATGAAGTTCTAACTCTTTGATCTCGAAGAACATCGGTAACCTCCGCGCCCCGTCCAGTTGCCGCCCCAGGCCCGCGGAAGCACGCCAAGAAGGCGCAAGTACCGCAAGGAGCAAGTTTAAGCATAAAGGTGAGAGAAAGCAGTGTCAAGGCGGAGGCAGTGCCCCAGCACCGAGACGGCAAACTCCGCTTAAGGCAGTCTCTCGCAGAATTGTTCGGAACGATAAAGAGGATTTCGGCGCTACTTCTTCCCCGATAGGAATCCCAGCACCTTGCTGGCGAACTCGTCCGAGAATCCGAATCGAGCCTTGGCTCGCGAATAAAGATCGACCGCCTTCTTGTCCAGCCAGATCATCGCCGATTTCCCCCGCCCATCGCGCGGCCGCGCGAAATAGTCGGTGGAATGTCCCTTCACCTTCCTGCCTCGCTCGAGTGTGTAGTAATACAAAGCCAGGCTCTTGCGCGACTGGCCCTCGGGGCACGTGAGAGGATCGGGAAACCCGTGCAACGACCTCTCGTCAGTGGTGAAAATGAGCGCATGGTTCAGCAGTGGCGGATACTTCGCCGCACAACGTTCCATCTTCCCATCCTTCCGCTCCCACAATTCGATAGCACCGCCCCACTCCTCCTGCCATCCCGGATTCAGATAGAGAATCAGATTCACACGCCGGTGCCAATGCGTGTGGAAGTGGTGCATGGAAAAGTCTGTGTGCACGTTCAGGTAACCGCCCGGCCCAGATTGGTGCAGGCCGCCGCCCTCTAACATTGGATCCGCCATCAAGCCAGGGATCCCAGTCAATTCCGAAACCCAGGCCACGAACTCCGGCGAGTTGAATTCGTCCGAGACCGCTGCCAGCATGGCCGGAAAGAGCTCACGCTTGGACATGCCCAGCTTGTTTTCGTTGGCGTGCTTGTACTGCGTCCAGGCGTCGCTCGTAGCCTGCGGGAATTCCATCGCAGCGCTCAGCGCGCTCTCCGGATCGAGGAAGTCCTTCAACAGAATATGCGGACAGGGCTGGTTCTCGCGATATTGCCGGACCAGCGCAGGCAACAGCGATTCCCACCTTTCGTAGGGAAATAGCCGGACGGTGGCTCGGACAGCCGGCGCGGTAGACATGGCTAAAGGCTCCTCAGCGTGGAATTGTATCTGAACGGCAATTTGCATTGTCGAGAATCCTGGCTTGAGCTTTCCGGCCAGCGCGGCATGCGCTGGGCGGAGGCACAACTCGCGCTCCGATTGACTAACGCGCTCCGACGGCGACAATAAGAATGTGGCGCTCCAATGTAACTGAAGCACCAAGATGATTACCGCTGGACAAGCGCCTGACCAATGCTCTGGCCGCACGCATTCCCGTAAAATGGAGGGCGTGTCCACTACTGAGCGGGAATGATGTTGACGTCACAAGAGAAGCAAAATGAGTGGTTCCAAAGCCGCGCCAATCTGGCGGCAGGCGCCGTCACGGTGGTCGGCTTCCTGGCGCGCCTTTGGACCGCTTCTGGGACGTTCCTCAATCCCGATGAAGCGCTGCATTTCCGTCTGGCCAATCAGGTTTCGCTGGCTCTCGCCTACAAAGAAAGTCTGACTGCGGCTCATCCCCCGCTTCTCACGCTTTTGCTCTATTTCTGGCGCGCTCTCGGCACCTCGGAGCTCTGGCTTCGTATGCCTTCCGTGCTCGCGGGCGCGGCCTTTTGCTGGATGTTCTACAAATGGCTAAGCAAGGCCGCCGGCAGCCTTGCTGGATTCATCGGACTTCTGCTCGTCGCATTCCTTCCGCCCATCATCCTAATCGCTGCGGAGATCCGGCAATACTCTTTGCTGCTGGCATTCCTCGCCGGCGCCCTGTATTTCCTGGATAGAGCCTTTGCCGAAAATTCTTCCAGCAAGATGGCGGCCTTTTCTCTGAGTCTCTACTTCGCCATGCTGTCTCATTACTCGGCGTTCCTGTTCGCCGCCGCGCTGGGCATATATGCCTTGCTTAGAATCTTCGCCGAGCGCCCGCCGGCCCGTTTGGTTGCGGCGTGGGCGGTGGGACAACTCGGCGGCCTGGCTCTCGCGATCTTCTTTTATAAGACGCACCTTGCGAAGCTCGGTGTGGGCGAATCAAGAACCGTGCTCGAAGGCTGGATGAGCGAGTTCTACTTGCGCCGTTCCTACTTCGATCCCACTCATGACAACCCCTTGCTGTTCTTAGCGGGTCACACCTTTGGAGTCTTTCAATATTTCTTCGGGCAGCTTGCAGTGGGCGACGTCATAGGCCTCGTATTCTTCGTGGGAATCGCGCTGCTGTTCCGCGCAAGGGGTTTCCCCCAGGGACCGCCTTCTTCCCGAACCTTGGCAATATTCCTGCTTCTGCCCTTTGCGATTGCTGGGGCCGTGAGCCTGGCGCATGTTTATCCCTACGGCGGCACGCGGCACGTAGCCTTCTTGATCATCCCAGGCGTGGCCGGAGTCNNGTCTGGCGGCGGGTAAGTGGGAGCGTGGACTCGCGCTCGCGGCTTTCGTCATCCTAGCCTGTATTGCGTTTGGCAAGCCGCGCCCGCCAAGAATGGACCGAGCCGATCAAAGCCGCGTCCACATGGCCGCTGCAATGGAGTTTGTACGGCAGAATATGGATCCGTCCGAGCTCATCTTCACCGAGTACCAGACCGATCTTATTTTGGGTCACTATCTGTGCCAGCAGCGCCCCATTTCTTTCGACGAGACCTCCGCCGACTTCGAACAATTCTCCTGCGACGGCCACCGCATCGTCTCCGCCAGCTATAAAACCGCATGGATGTTCCGAGCCGACAATTTTCCTGGGGAGTGGCAGCGTTTGGTGCAATCCTACGCTCTCAAATCCGGCCAAACTGTCTGGATTGTTCAATCAGGATGGGGAATAGATCTTCCGGAGGACTTGCGGCGGCACTTCGTGGAGTTTCGTGACCTGCCTTTCGAATCGTTCGGCGATAACATCAAAATCTTTAAGATGACCGTAGGGCAGCCGATGCCAGCGGTCGCCGAGCAAATGCGAGTCACTGCGCCGCCGTTTTAATTTAGCCCCAGGGCTCGCAGAGTAAGTTCATCCGCGACATTCCGCCCGTCTTTTTTTGTCACTACTCCGAAGTTGCCCGAATAATCCCACATCGTCCAGCCCATGGCGTGCCGTTCCAAGGCCATGCGCACATCGTGAATCCACGCCGCACGATCCTCCGGGGTTGCATAGTCGCGGTAGACGCCGAACTCGTTACATACCACCGGAACTCCGCGCTGCCGCGCCCATTCCGCGACCTGTGCAATCTCGGCGTCAATGCGCGCCGCGTCCCAGTGATCCTGCCCGTAGCGAATCACTGCCAGCCGGTCCACCGCATCCGGCACACCCGCCGCCACCTTCGCAGCCGATTCTGGCGAAGATGGATAGTGCAGCCCCTTCACCCAATGCCAGAAATACGATCCCCAGGTTGCGCCCTGGTGCGTGAAGATGTGGGGTTCGTAAAAATGAAAGTTGTAAATCACGTTGGAGTCTCGCAAGGGCTCCAGAAAAACCAGCTCGTCATCGTTCGACCAACGCGCCCCGGCAGCAATCATCGTGTGCCGCGGCGCGGCTTCGCGAATCGCTGCCGCCAGTTTTGCCTGTACGCCGTACCATCGGTAACGGTCGGCCATCTCCGGCTCGTTCAGAATTTCAAAGAAGATCCGCTCCGAATCCCAAGTGGAATAATGCCGCGCCAGTGCCCGCCAGAAATCGGCGAACTCCTGCACAAAACTGTCGTCCTTCGCGAGCCGCGCCTTGAAGTCACTGTCCGGATGCAGATCAATCACCACCGCCAGCCCCTGATCCAGACTCATCTTCACCGCGGCGTCAAGGTAGCCCAGATATTCCGCCGGAATCTCGTCCGGCCGGTGGTCCGGCATCATCGGCCGCGGATCCACGCTCAGCCGCACGTGATCGAAGCCCATCGANNATTTCATGCTGTGTTCAGACTCACCGCAAATCCTCAACTCAAAATCGGTAGCGCTCGAATCCTCTTCTTGGTCGCCGCATAAATCGCGTTGCACAAGGCTGGCGCCAGCGGTGGCACAGACGGCTCTCCAATCCCAGTGGGAGATTCCACACTCGGAACCGCATACACCTCCACCACCGGAGCTTCGTCCATTCGCACCGGCTCGTAGTCGTCGAAATTCCCCTGCACTACGCGGCCTTTCTCGATCGTGATCTTCGCCCGCAGCGCATTCGACAATGCATAAACGATCCCGCCCGGAATCTGCTGCTCCAGAATGCTGGGATTCACAACCTGCCCGCAATCCACCGCCGCGACCACGCGGTGCACCCGCGGCACGTCATTCTCCATGCTGATCTCCACCACTTCGGCCATGTAGGAACCAAAACATCCAAAGCACGCGATCCCACGAAAGCGTCCTGCTGACAAAACATTCTTCCATCCTGCCCTGTCGGCCGCCAGTTGCAGCACACCGCGCATCCGTGCCGTGTGCCAGGTTGTCGTGAAGTATTGGATGTCCTGATCTTTACCATTTTGATTTTGCGCCAGCATGTGCAGACGGTACTCCAGCGGGTCTTTCCCCGCTGCCGCGGCCAGTTCGTCGATGAAGCTTTCGCTGGCAAACCCCGCCTGCAACGCATAAACCGATCGCATCCAGCCCAGCGGCACCGCAGTTTCGGCAAGCACATACTCCAGCGAAACATTCGGCAATCCATACACAAATGCGGCCTCATCCGGCAGGTCGGGATCGACTCCGTTCGGTCCCGGCTGCCCCTTTTGCCCGCTGATCGACGGCGCGATAATCCGATGCGTGAATGCCGCCGGCCAGCCTGCTCCATCCAGCACCGCGCTCAATTGATGCAGGCTTGCCGGACGATAAGTGGAAAACCGCATATCATCTTCGCGCGTCCAAATCACTTTCACCGGCGNNACCGCCTGCGCCACCGAATCGCGGCAATCCTGCGGCACCTGCGTCGGAGCCCACAACTCGCACGTCGTTCCTGAGTAATTCGCGGTGCAGTTCCCCGGCTCCATCGGGGCGTGCGCCATGAATGGCAACTCGTATTCCGCCGAAATCCGCCGCCCTGTGGCCTTTGCAACATCGCCCACGGAATACAAACTTGTGCCCTTCTTCGCCGCCGCCTGCTTCAGCGCTTCCAGCACCGCCGCCGTGTTCAAGTCTTTATTCGGACCGTCGTCCCAATTCACGGTCAGCGCTCGGCGACCTTCCATCGCGCCCCACACGCTATCGGCGACCACCGCCATAGCCGCGTCTCCGATCTTGCCCACATAGCTCACGCCGCCGATCTTCTTCGATGCCTTATCGTCGAAGCTCAACACCTTCCCACCGATCGTCGGACACCGCGACAGCACCGCAAACTTCATTCCCGGCATGCGGAAGTCGATGCCGAACACCGCTTCGCCCTTCACCTTCGACGGCGTATCCACGCGGGCCAATCGCTGCCCAACGATCTTGTAATCTTTGCTCTGCTTCAACGGGACGTCGGTCGGGATCGGCAGCGTGGCGGCCATCGCCGCAAGCTCCCCATAGCTGAGCCGCCGCTTCGATGCCCCGTGCAAAATGCTGCCGTCCTGCGCCGCGCACGTCGAGCGCGGCACGCCCCAGGTCACCGCCGCCGCCGAAATCAGCATCTCTCGTGCCGCCGCTCCTGCCTTCCGCATCGGATCCCACGTTGTCCGCACGCTCGCGCTGCCCCCCGTCGTCTGATCTCCGTAGAGCGTGCTCGCTCCGGCCTGCTCGATCTCTATCTGCTTCCAGTCCGCTTCCAGTTCTTCCGCCAGAATCATGGGCAGAGCCGTGCGCACGCCCTGCCCCATCTCCGAGCGCGCCACTACAATGGTGATCTTGTTGTCTGGGGTGATCCTCAGGTAAGCGTTCGGCGAAAAAGCTTCCTTGCCGGTTCTTCCCTTATGCGGCAGATAGAATCCCACCACGAGCCCCGCTCCCGCAGCGACTCCCGCCGCCACGAACTCGCGCCGATTGAGTGGGCTCATCGCGCACCTCCCGCAACCGCAGTGCCCGCTCCCGCCGCCCGATGGATCGCCTTGCGAATCCGCTCATAGGTCCCGCAGCGGCACAGATTGCCGTTCATCGCTTGTGTAATCTGCTCATCGCTTGGATTCGGCGTCCTCCCCAGCAGCGCCGCCGCCGTCATTATCTGCCCCGTCTGGCAATAGCCGCATTGCGGAACCTCTTCAGCGATCCATGCCTGCTGCAACACATGCAGCCCGCTGGCTCCCAGCCCTTCAATTGTCGTGATGCTCTTTCCCGCCACCTGCGAAACCGGTGTGGAACACGACCGTATCGCCGATCCCTCCACGTGCACCGTGCACGCCCCGCAGAATCCGGCGCCACAACCGAATTTCGTTCCCGTAAGTTGCAGCGTATCTCGCAACACCCAGAGCAATGGAGTCTCTGGGGGGACACTAATTTTTTGCTCACTACCGTTAACGCGCAGTGTGAAGTCGGCCATANNGGTTTGTGCCGATTAGGAATACAATTGGGTTATCCAGATCAAATGACACTCACCCCGCCAGTGTGTCTAGTGGATCTAGGTTGGAGAAATCGATTTGGACGCTGGGGATCAGTCCGCCGGCCCCGTTCGCGAGATTGTTGACGCGCGTCGCCAGCCCCGGTTCAAAATTGCGGTCGATATCAGTATTAATTCCCGGACTTGCGGGTTGCTGACCGGCCATACCGTGGACATTAGCGAATCCGGAATCTCAGCCATGCTGCGAATTGAAGTTCCCTTGGGAGAGGTTGTTGAGTTGGGCTTCACCCTTCCCTTCGGCCCGGTGACGATCTACGCAATGGTTCGCCAAAGAAATGCTTTTCGCTACGGTTTCCAGTTTGTGGAGTCAAACGCGGTGCACGAAGTCATTCAGACCACCTGCCACTACCTTGCCGATGCGAAATCCTTGATACCCAAGCTTTAGGGCTTCCAATACACTTGGGCGAGCGCCCAGCCTCTCGCCTCATTCCCTCCACCACCCGCTCGCCAATCTCTCTGGTAAACTCCTGAAACGCCGGAATCTCAAACAGCCGCAATCCAATCTCTTCCTGCGGCAGACTCTCCGCATGCATCGCACCCGTTCCATCCCGCAAAGCCGTGTGCAGTTTGGCCGCTGTCCCCGTGTCGAAGCCTTCCGAAACGATCACGCTGTTATCTTCCCAATGCTCCACAATCACCGGACCCTCTTCCGTCGTGATCCGCGCGATCGAGATCGGGCAGTCTTTCCCCGAACAAGCCTGCACCCCCTGCACGGTCGCGTTGCGATAGCGCTGTGACACTGCATCCGCATAGAAGTGCGCGAACCGCTCGGCTGCTTGCGGCGTCTTCCATCGCGAGACGTACAACAGCGCCAAGTCTCCCGTGCTGGCCGAAACCTCAGCCACCACCTTGTCCTTCCGCTGATATGTCACGTACGCTCCGCCCTGCCACGCGGAAGAAAGCTCATCCGCGATCTTCCGTTCGCCATATTGCTTCAACAACGCGCGCACATCCAGTTCGCCAATTCCTCCCGAGTCGTAGACGTCATACTGGTTGCTCAGCACTTCCCGCATGTCCGGGATGCGCACTGCCGGCAGTTTCTCGCTCTGGATGTACGTCTCGGGCTGCAGCACTTCGTGCGTGTTCCGCGGCGGCCGCGCGAATGCCCCCGCAAACGCCATCTTCTTCCCGCCTTTGTGCAGCAACTCACCTTCAAAGATCAAACCTCCGTTGTAGGCGAACGTGCCCGCCTCGCGCAGGATCATCGGCGCATCATGCATGAGCTGGGAATCGATCGCTCCCTTCACCGCGGGATCTTCCATCTGGTAGATCAACTCCGGCGTGTCTTCCAGGCTCCGCCCCACGGGCTTGAGCAGATAATCCACATACACCACCATCGCCTGACCTTCCACCACAGCCTTGCGCGCCAGGGCGCTATCGTCAGTGGCGCCTTTCGCGTCACTCTGAGCCCCCTTGGTGCCAGCTTTCATCCACTTCGCCAAGTCGTAATTTTGGTCCTGCAGTGCATGGGTCAATTCGTGCGCCAGAATGGGTTCCTGGCGGTCGGGAGGGACCCAGTTCAGCATGGAGATCGTCTTCGTTTCGTCATCGTAATAAGCCGCAATTTCCTGGCCTGTGGACTTCACCAGAAATTTCTTCAGGTTAAAGCCCCGTGGCAGGAAGCCGAGCTTCTTCATGCTCAGCTCTTCTTGCGCAAATCTTTTCGTGAATTATTCTTTCGCCAGTTGCCCGGTTGCATACTTTTCCACGTCGGCCTTGCTCACCAGCCTTCGCTTTACCGCCGCGTGCTTTGGCATCCCGGTGTCCTCCGCCGCGAAAGCGAAGATCCTATCCACGGACTCGAACAGCTTCTTGGTGTCCGCATCCGTCATCTTGACCTCGTTGGTGGTGTCTTTGCGGAGCTTGCGCGCCATGTCGCCCAGGCTCTGCCCGGAATCCGACTGCTGGCCGTAGACAGAGAACCCGGACGATATCAGAAAGGCAAACGCTAAGAATCCGCTCCGCCACCGAAAGGTCTTCATCAGCCCTCACTCAAGGACAAGAATGCATTCCTGTCAATTCTGATGGAGCCGGAGCTGCAACTCACTGCAAAAGTCTGAATTAAACTTACGAAAGTAAGCAGGCAGGAGGGTTCGATGGGTCGGCTGATTGCGAGGGATTGTCCGGAGTTGCGCCTTACTTCAGTTCCGCCAGCTTCTGTGTCGCCAGTTGTCCCGCTTCCGTGCTGGGATTGTCTTTCTTGATCTGCTCGTAAAGGCGTTTGGCATCCAGCGGCTGGTTGCTGGTCTGGTAAGTTTCCGCCAGTTGTAACTGCGCTGTCACTTTGCTAACCGAGGCTGTGGGCTTGTTAATCAGTTCCTGGTAGAGCGAGATGGCATCCTTGGTGCGGTTCGTGTTGCCATAGAGAGCGGCCAGCGCGAGCTTCGCCACCGATGCCAGCTCTCTGTTGCCGGTTGAAACCACAGCCTTGAAGTCATTTTCAGCGGTGGTGTTATCGCCGGCTGTGGCCGACGTCACGCCTAAAAAGTAGTGAGCCATATCAGCCGTGCGCGTGTGCGGATATTTATCCAAAATCGCCTGAAATTGCTTCCTGGCAACTCCCGCACGCTCTTTGGCTGAAGTGTAGGTGGTCAAATCCGGCTGCTCGGGCGTTCCGGCGGGACGAATCGGGGCCTCCAAGGTCCTGACTGCCTGCGACATATCGAAGCTCGCCTTCTCATCCTGTGCGCTCAGGTAATACCATCCCCCCGCCACNNCGGAAAACAGCACCGTCAAAGCCAGGCGAGCCTAGTGGGGAGCTTCTTCCAGCAAGCCTTGCTCGAGCTTCTCCTGGCACTCGATGCAGTGACGCGTCCAGGGCACAGCTTCGAGGCGTTTAGCGTTGATCTCTTTGCCGCAATGGATGCACTCGCCGAAACTGCCTTCCCGGATCCGCGCCAGCGCTCTCTCCACCATCTGCAGGAGCTGCCGCTCGTTGTTGCTCTGGCTGAAGAGAAACTCCTTGGTGTAAGAACTGGCAGCGCGGTCGGCGATGTCCTGGGCCGTGTCTTCGTCGGCGGACCGGCCATCGGCCTGGGTGCGGGAGACCGTGCGCCGCAGATCCTGCTGCCGCGTCTCCAGCCTCTTCTTGAATGCGTCTAACTTCTTCTTATCCATAAGTGTCACTTCTGAAATCCTGCGACGGCTCCCCGGAGCCGCCCCCCACGTGAGGGCCAAACGAAAATGATAAGCGCCCGAAATGAGATGCGTCAACCACCGGCTGTGTTGGCCAGCGTTTTGCTGAGAGAGTGCGCCAGCACGCGAACCAAGACATTCCCTTCAACCTTCTGGGTGCCTGGTGTTCCAGCCTAAGCCGGGGGATCAATCGTTCCAACTGGAACTCCAGCACGTCGGGGAGATCAGGCGAATGAGTGCGCTGGTCTTTGAGGGCCGGTTTCGCTCTCAGACTCAGTCTTTCGATCTTCATCGCGGCAGAGGGTCTTTCATGTTGGTTAGGGCGTAGGCAAGAACGGCCATGGCGGCAGCGTTCTCCCTGAGTTCGGTGGGAACGATTTTGTCGAGCGTATCGGCGGCGGAGTGGTGATAGTTGAAATAGGTGCGGCCGTCCTGCAAGACCCCGAAGGCGGGGACTCCGGCTTCGGACATGGCGGCGATGTCGGCGCCCGGAGGATAGCTGCTGGGCTGCAGGACCGTCGCGCCGATGCTCTGAAGAACGGATTGCACCGGGCGTAGGGCGTCGATCGCGGCAGGGGTGATTTTGACGTCGAAGCCGAGAGGATGAGCGGCTCCGGCGTCGCTCTCGATGGCAGCTATGTGGTGGAGGAAGTCGGCGGAGTATTCGGCGCTGTAAGCTTTGCTGCCGCTGCCTCCGGTTTCTTCGTCCATCCATGCGATCACGCGCAGGGTGCGGGCGGGACGCAGGTGGAGGCGCTGGAGAACTTCGGCAGTTTCCATGGCGATGGCGACGCCGGCGGCATCGTCGATGGCGCCGGTGCCGAGATCCCAGGAATCGAGATGTCCGGAGACGACTACGATCTGCTCGGGATGCTCGGAGCCTTTGAGGTCTGCGATGACGTTATAGCTGCTCTCGTCCGGGAGCTTCTGCGGAGTAAGCGTGAGGTGCATGCGCACTTTGCCCTGAGCAGCGAGGTGAGCGATCAAGTCGGCGTCTTCGGCGGTGACAGCTCCGGCGGGAATTCCGGCGGCAAAACTGAATCCGGTGTGCGGGAGGCGATAGTCGGCGCTGGCGACGGAGCGAACCAGGGCAGCGACTGCGCCGAGATCGGCGGCGGCTTTGGCTCCGGCTCCGCGGTAACGGACGGCCTCGCCGTAGGCGGCAAAGGCGTATCCGCCAGCGGCCTTCTGCTTGTCGAAGAGTTCGTTAAAGAGGACGATCTTGCCGGCGACTTTGTCGTGGCCGAGAGCTTGGAGTTCGTCGAATGTGTCGACCGCGACTACGTCGGCGGTGAGGCCGTCTGGAGGAGTGGAAGAGCTTCCACCCAGAGCAGTAAGAACGATCTTCTGTGTGGTGCCGGGAACCATTCCGGGATACTCGACGAGTGCAGCGGTTTCGGCTCCGCGAACCCAGTGCGGAACGGTGACTTGCTGGAGGCGGACATCCAGGCCGAGATGGCGAAGCTCAGCGGCGACGTATTGCGCCGCGGCGAGGGCTTGAGGTGAGCCGCTGGGGCGCGGTCCGATGTTCTCCGTGAGGTGGGCGACCTCGCGATAGGCGTAGTCGTCATTGAGCGCCGCGGCTTTAATGGCGGAGAGCTGCTGCAGCAGGAGTGGAGGGAAATTCTGCTTGTCGGCGGCGGACGCCTGCTGGGGAGAAGCCCATGGGGGCGCGGTAGGCGGCGTCTGAGGCGGGTTCTGAGCCCTGGCCCGAGAGATCGGCCCAAAGGCGATCAAAGCTGCGATCAACAAGGTTGTGACCCGCGAGTTTGTGACGCTCGAGATTGACTTCGAGAAGCGAAAGGCCTTGATCATAGATTCAGGCAGTGTATCTGAGATGAGCGGTCGGGGAAAAGAAGGGTGCGTTTGGCTCGCTTCCTTATCAAAATGTCCCACAGATTTTACAACTCCTTGACACCCTCCCGCCCGCGCAACTTTAAGCTGACGTAGCCGTATCAAATCGCAAGCTCACCGGAGAAGAACATGTCCCGCAGATCTCTCTTCCGTCTTCTCGCATCCTCCGCGATCCCCCTGCTCTCAATCGTGTTTGCCGCAACCGTGGCTGCCGCCGAGTCACCAAAAACACTCCACGATTTTGCTGTTAAAGGCAGCGATGGCAGCTCGGTTTATTCCACCCTCACGCTCGACGCCGCAGGAAACCTGTACGGCACTACCGTCGACGGTGGCCAATTTAACGAGGGCATCGTTTTCGAGTTATCGCCAACTCCAACCGGCCAATGGAAAGAGACGATTCTCTACAGCTTCAAAGGCGGCAGCAGCGATGGCGCAAACCCGCACACTGCGCCCGTTTTCGACAGTGCGGGAAACTTGTACGGCTCAACGGTTGGTGGTGGTCTGGACGCGAAGTTCTGCAACAGCGGTTGCGGAGTAGTTTATAAACTTACTCCTTCTGCTGACGGCACCTGGACCGAAACCGTACTCCACGAGTTCACCAGCGCAGCCGACGGAGGAGTCGCGTACGCCGGAGTCGTACTCGACAGCGCCGGCAATATCTACGGCGCGACCCAAGTCGGCGGCACATCGGAGAACGGCGTTTTTTACGAGTTGTCCGCAACCTCCGGCGGCAGCTGGCAGGAAACGGTACTGCACAACTTCGAAGGGAACCCCGACGTCTCCGATGCCTATGCAACGCCAGTCTTCGACAGCGCCGGCAACCTCTACGGCACAAGCTACGGCGGCGGCGCACACGGCCAAGGCACGGTCTATGAACTAAGCCAGTCGAACGGCGCTTGGACCGAGCAAGTTCTGTACAGCTTCAAGGGTGGCAGCGACGGTGCCGAGCCTTTCGCCCCAGTCGCTTTCGATAAAGCCGGCAATATCTACTGCACCACCGCGGAAGGTGGCACTCAAAACGTGGGCACGGCCTTTGAACTGCTCGCGGCGCAGGGTTGGAAAAAAGTCATCCTGCATCAATTTCAAGGTGTCGAATTTGGAGACGGAGCCAACCCCAACGGTCTCGTCTTTGACGCGAAAGGCAATCTCTACGGCACCACGGTCGGCGGAGGAACGGACAATCCCGGCACCATCTTCCGACTCACTCCCACCTCGCACGGCTGGAAAGAGACGATTCTCTACAACTTCACCGCAGGAAATGACGGCGCCTATCCTTCCGCCGCTCCCATCCTGGACTCCGCAGGCCATCTCTTCGGAACCACACTCTGGGGCGGACCCGCAGGCGATACCGTAGGTGGCGTCGCCTTCGAACTTAAGTTGCCGTAAGAACCGTTGCGGTGCAGCGGTTCTATCTTTTCCGGCGTCATCCCGAAGGCCCGCGCTTTCACCAGCGGGCCGAGGGATCTCCCGTAAGTGTCCCTGGATACGCTCGCGCTACCTCATGCCCGCTGAATGCATACACCCCGCACCCCGCCGTCAGTAGCCCGCATCCCAGCCCGCACACTCCCGCCCAGCCAAACCGCTGCCACAGCACCGACCCCGCATACGACCCCACCGCTCCCGCGCTGAAATAGCAGCTCATGTAAACCATGTTCAGCCGGCTTCGCGCCTCCGGCAGCAAACTGTAGATTCGCGTCTGATTCGACACGTGCCCCGCCTGCACTCCAATGTCGAGCAACACCACTCCCACAATCAACCCGCTCATGTGCTTGCCGAACAAATACAGGACCACAAACGAAACCAGCGCCACAATCAGCGACACCAGGACGTTCCTTCTCGCTCCGTACCGGTCCGCCATGCGACCGATAAAAGGTGCGCAAACCGCACCCGCCGCGCCCACCAGTCCAAACAGCCCAGCCACGCCGCTTCCATAGTGATAAGGCGGCGTTTCCAGGAAAAACACCAGCGTCGTCCAGAAGGCGCTGAAAGCACAAAAGAAGATGGCGCCCAGCGTGGCCGCCTCTCGCAGCACCGGCTGCTCGCGGATGAGAACAAACGTCGATCCGATCAAGCTCGGCCAGGAAAGTTTTAACTCCGGCTTGCTCTCAGGCAGCCCAGTGCGGATCAATACCGCCAGCACCAGCATGAGCCCCGCCGCCAACCAATAGATCGCCCGCCATCCGACCCACGCGCCCAACAGTCCGCTGAAGGTGCGCGCCAGCAGAATCCCAAACAGCAACCCGCCCAGCACTGCTCCAATCGTCGCTCCCCGCCGGGCCGGCGAAGCCAGATGAGTGGCGAAAGGAACGATCACATGCACCGTCGCCGTCGTAATCCCTATGCCCAGGCTGGCCAGCGCCAGCCACGCAAAATTCTGCGCGCTCGCCATCGCCGCCAGGCACACCGACTCCGCCACCAGCAGGCTCACAATCAGCCGTCGCCGCTCTTTTGTATCGCCCAACGGAACAAACATCAGCATCCCCGCTGCCGCCCCAAACTGCGTCAGCATGGCGACCGTTCCCACTTTCGGCACCGAAATTCGAAACGTCCCCGCAATCGTTGCCAGCAGCGGTTGGATGTAATAAATGTTGGCCACCACCGCGCCCACGCTGAACGCCATCAACCAAACGTGCGCCGGCCGTATCTCCCGAGCCGCAGGATGTGGTCCCGAATCTCCTTGTTGCACTGGACCTTGCTGAGGATGTTGCTCTGGATCGATCTCGCTCACAGAACTTAAGATGCTAGCGGCCTCAGATAGAATTCAGCAATTGAGGCACGTATCCCTTATGATTTGGTCTGATTCTTTCTGCACTGCAGATCAGGAGTATCTGGGCTGGAAGCTAAGAGCTAAGAGCCAACAACTAAAAGCTCAACACATGCGCGGTCTGAAAAACAAACGAGTCCTCATCACCGGAGGCGCCAGCGGAATCGGCGCAGCCACCGCCGCGCGCTTTCTTGAGGAAGGCTCGCGCGTCTGCATCCTCGACCGCGACCCCAAAGCCTGCGCCGCCATTCGCCATCAGCTCCCGGCAATCTCCGAAGCCATCATCGCCGACGTCACGGACCTCATGCAGGTCGAAGCCGCCCTCGCCGACGCCGTCCGCGTGATGGATGGCCTCGATGTCCTCATCAACAACGCCGGCATCAGCATTCGCCACAACTTCCTCGACATCACTCCCGAAGAGTGGGACAAAGTGATCGCCGTAAATCTCACCGGCGTTTTCTACGTAGCGCAAACCGCCGCCCGCCACATGATGGAAAACTACACGGCCGAGCGCGGCAGCGGAGTGATTCTGCAAACCGCCTCCACCAACGGCATCATGGGCTATCCCTACTACGCCGACTACAACGCCACCAAAGCCGGAGTCATCGAACTCACCAAGACCATGGCGCTCGAACTCGCGCCCAAAATTCGCGTGTGCGCTATCGCTCCCGGATACGTGCTCACGCCCATGCAGCGCGCCGAGTACACGGACGCGATGCTCGATGAAGTGAACCGCAAGATCCCGCTCCGCCGCCATGCCCAGCCGGAAGAGATCGCTGCCCTCTTCGCATTTCTCGCCTCCGACGACGCCGCCTACGCCACCGGCCACGTCTACACCCTCGACGGCGGCGAAACCACCGGAGGTTTGGCCAGCCGGTGAAGAGTCTGGGTAGGTCGTGTGGGGCCAGCCGCCTCGGCGGGCCAGCCAGAGCGTTGCGAGGCGCGGCTCTTATCCCCCAGCGAACCTGGCCGCCAGCCGCGCCAGACGCACCAGACGATAGAGCGGGAACAGAGCCTTCGGCAGGCGAATCGTTTCCCACTCGCCTGGACCGGGAGTAAAAGTCAGTCGAGTCAGAAAGCGCAAGCGGTCGGATTTGCGTTCGCGAAGCCGCATCATCAGCCGGAAGTACGACAACTTCTCTTCTTCGTATGTAACTCCAGCAGCGACGGCCACGGCAATCTCATCCGCAAAGGCTTGCGCCGCGCGGTCCGCAAGAATCACATTTTCGAGCGGAGCCGGAATCGTCATTGCCAGAAGGCGATTCGTCAACACCAAAGTGATGTGCAAAATCCGCTCGATGCCAAGTTCCCGAGCCTGCGACTGAACCCATTCCCAATTCACATTCTCGCGCTTCAGAATCTGGGCGATGTCGCAGAGCCAGATCAGCCGTCCCCAGACGTGTTTCGCGGCATGCACGGAAAGCACGAGCAGCAGATCCTCGGGCGAAGGCGTTTTCACACTGCGCCCCGCAGCCGCAACGTTTACCGCGCGCTCGAACAGTCCATCGATCTCGAAGTCGACAGCGTAGAAGCGCGGCTGCAGCGCCCACTGCAGCTCCAGTAAATTCTTTCCCGCGGAACTGTCGAATGTGCACTCATATCCCGAGGCGATGTAATCGGCCTCGGCATCTTCAGGAATAGGCACGCGCGGCGTGAATCCCAAATCGCGCACCGCGCTCTTAGTGCGTGCCACGTCTCGCTTGCGGACGAACAAGTCCATGTCGCCAGACTGCCGCATTGCCATGTCGCCGTAGTAGACCTCCGACAAGACGACGCCCTTGTAAGGAATCACTTCAATGCCGATCGCATCAAGGCGATCCAGAATACGAATCAGCTCGCGCGTCAGAAAGAGCGACTTGTGGATGTTCCTCTCATAACGCTGGCGAAGCGATGTCAGCACAGCCGGAGGAACCGCGTCAGCCACGTGTGAGAGATTCTGATAAAGAAGCGAAGATGTTCCGTGCTGATCCGCGAGGCGAAGCACAGCTTCCCACTCGATTGGCCTTTCCAGCACAGTCCGCATGCGGACGAGATTGCTCTCGCGTGGATCGGCAGAACTGGCAGCGCACAGCAGTCTCCACTCGAGTGCAACCGACGTTGTTTGTGCTGAACGTTCCACGAATGAGAGTAGTTCTGGGTTCACCGATCTAGTTCCCGGATCCGCTTTCACGAATGTCGAGCCATCTTAACAGGCACGGCAGCCGCCTTCGAAGGGATGAAGGCGTCGTTCCAGCCTGACTTCCGGGCAACCGAAGGTTACTTCCGTCACCCTCGCTTCCTCTTTCTTAGAGCCGTATACAGCCTTGGTTCTGTCAAACTAGTGTATTGAGGGAGTGTAAGTCCCCGGCGGAATAACTCAGATGGAAATACTGACACCCAAGGCGACTAGGCGCAGCACGCGAGTGCGCGTGGAGATTCCCATCACCGTGACCAGCATGGACCGCAGGCACCCGTTCGCTGCGGCGTGCGTTGCCCTGGTGGTGAGCCCGCAAGGTTGTGGATTCCAGGCCTCGCGAGCCTTGCCGCTTGAAACGCCGGTGCTGCTGAGCGATCTGCCAGGTGGCGGAAGTTCTTCCGCTCGCGTGGCGAGTTGCCTGCCGCTGGGCCATGACGGGAAATGCTTTCTGATCGGAGTGGCGCTCTATAACCATGGGAACGTCTGGGGGATCCCCGATCCGCCGGAGGATTGGAATTGCGCTACCCATCCCGCCACTGCCGCAACCAATGCCGCACCTAAGGTTGCGACCAGGAGCAAAGAGGCCTGGCCCTACAACCTGTTCTCTAGCCACGGTGAGGCCCATTTCGGTCGAAAATAGCTGGAAAACAATCCTGCCCAATCGGCTGAGCTGCGGTCCCGTTCTTTCGTAACCTCGTCCAGAGGTGTGGCCAGATGCCATACTCTATCCACGATGTCGCAGATGCCAGAATCGGCCGCAGTGGTTGAGACCTCTTCGTCCAAGATGGCCAGCGTTACGCCGCGACCGTTTCGGATAAAGCTGCGCGGTTCTGTCCTGACGCTCATTCGACTGCCCAACCGGCGCCAGGTGAGAGGTAAGTTGCACCAGATTTCCACCACCGGCGGCCTCATGCATCTGGAGCAGCCACTCGACGAAAAGCTGCAAGTCGAGTTGATCTTTCATCTCGGGGAGACCACAATCCGCGAGAAGATCGAGATGATGTTCCCCATGTGGGCCACGCAGGGATGGCTGCAACCCTTCCGTTTCCTCGAACTGTCCGAGGCCAGCAAGAAAGTCCTGGAGACGAGTCTGCTGTCGTTCGTTCAGCAAGCGCAGGAACAGACGTCGCTGTAAACGCCAGCCCTGGAACTCTCTTCGACCTAGGCCTTTCAACACTCCCAAGACAATTTGTTTGATCGCTCCTAAAAGTGGAATCCAAGTTCCGCCGTCAGAGCGCGCGGGGTCACGTAATGCGTCCCGCTGAAGGTGGAGAGGAAGTTATAGAGCGCGTACTTGTTGGTCAGATTAACGGCCGTCAAACGCGCACTCCACTTGTATTTGTCCCCGTGAAAAAGATTGTCATGGCCGACCGACATATCGAACAGGTTCCGGGATGCGATACGCGGCGGATTGTGATCGTCGTTTTCCGCTCCGCTTGCCGGCACTTTGATGAGAGTGGATGCAAACTGCGATGCCAGGCACGTGGAAGGCAGCGGAGAGGTTAGGGTTGCGCGCACGCCATTGCAAGTGAAGCCGGCCTGAAATTCCTGATCAGCGCTTAGAGGGTTTCCGAAAGCATCCTGTAACCGGACGTATTGTTGCCCGCCTCGCAAGAGCGACTGCGTGCAATCGTTGCCTGCATTTTCCCCGTAGCATGGCGTGTTACCGGCCACCATGCCGCTGTCATAGCGCCAATTGAAGCCGACCCAAGGGCCGCGCTTCCAGGGTTGGTATTGCAGGTGGGTGGTCTGGTTGAACTTTTCGTCGTGGTCAATGCGGAAGGGCAGTCCCGCGCTGGTCGCGACTGTCGCACCGGCTCCGCCGATCTGAGGTTGGAAGAACCGCGCCGCCACACTGGAGAAAACCACGAGAGCAGAGAAGCCATGGATATCGGGCACGCTCACGCGGCCAGCATATCCTGGAATCTTGGAGTTGTGCCATTCAATGGGGAAAGTGATCGGCGTGTTGCCGAGCACGCTGAAGTCGTAGCCGTTGTGCGTGTACTTGGTGATCCACTCCCCGGAAAAAACGAGGTACTTCCCGAATGCCTGTTCGATCCCAGCGTGGAATTCATTGCGGAAGCCGGGGGTCAGCGCGCCGCTCGATAAACCGGAGCAGTGAAGAAGCGGGGACAAGACAGGGTTTTCGCATCCGATGCTGGAAAGGATCAGGTTCTCGTTGAAAGGAGATTCCAAAGTGCGCGCATAGGAGATGCGAAGAATCGTGTTGGTCTTCTTGATATCGTAAGCGGCTCCAATGCGGGGCTCGGCCTGACGTGCGATGGAGAGACCGTTGTACCAATCGCCGCGCAAGCCGACGTTTAGGGACCAGTTGCCTTTTGTGATCACGTCCCGGATGTAGAGGGCAAGCTCCTTCACATCCGTGTGACCGTTGAACGTGTAATAACTTCCGCCGCGAGTCAAGTCGGAGGACAGCAGGGTCGGATTGAAAACTGGGTAAAAAGATGGGTTGGGGTTATAGGGCTGGCCATTAGCCACGTAGCCCAGGGTCCCATACTGAGCAAGAGTGTTTGGCAGGTTGGCGCCGACGCACTGCGAGGGATCGGTGAAACCGGGAACAGCAACGTACGGGGTCAGGGGTGTCGCCGGGGAAGAAGTTATGCAGGGCGCGTTGTAAGTTGGATCGACGATGCCGAGGCTGTCCTTTTCGTTGAGGAACGTTTGTGCATAAGTAACTCCAGCCTTGATTTGGTTTGCGCCTTTAACGTAGGAGAGATCGGATCGAATTCCGGTGTTGGCGAGCGTCCGGTTCTGACCCACCGACTGTCTTTGCAGACTCGGCGGCCCGAGGTCCGCGAATGGGTCGCTGCTGGGGTAGTAGTTGTAATCGTCGCGGCGCACGAATGCACCCAGGGTGAAAACAGCATCCGTGCTGAGCACACGCGTCCACGAGGGGGCGAAGTTGAAAGTACCAATTTTAGAGCGTTGGTCTGTCGGTCCGACGGTGACGCCGTTGGGAGCAACGCCCCCATAGTTTTCCACCAGCGGAAGAACCCCATTCAGCCCACTCCAGGGCGTCGCATTTTCGGCATCGAACGAGTTGGGTGTCTGGAACCAACTGCGGGTGTAGCCGAGATTCAAGTGAACCGAGTTGGCGTTGGAGAATTGATAGTCCACGCGGTCGAACACATTCTCTTCGTTGCCCTTGTCGTGCAGCACGGTGAACTCAGGCGGATCCAGGAAGCGGCCGGTATCAAGACCGCCGGCGGAGATGAAGTTTCCCCAGTTCTTGCCGCCGTATGCAAGATCGGCGGACACATTGGAAGTGCCAAAGGAGCCGTAGGAAGTGGTGATGCTGCCTTGCGGCTTGGTCACGCCCTGACCGGAGCGTGTGGTGGCTACGATTACAACGCTGGTCTTGCCTCCGTATTCGGCGGGTGGCGCGCCGGAGATGACTTCCATCGACTGAATCGAATCGAGCGAGAGCTGGTTGGAAAAGATTTTGCTGTGCTGGTCGGTATCGGGCTGGCCGTCGACGAAGGACGAATTCTCCGCGTGGTCCCCGAGTCCGTGCATCTGGCCATTGGAATCGGCAGAGATTCCCGGGGTTGAGTTAGTAACCGCCGAACTCATGGATGAGGACGCACTCTCCGAAGGGGTCATTTCGAACGAGTTCCTGTCGATGTCGGAATGGAAGGTGGAATCGTTTTCCACCAGGTCCTGCCCGGCTTCGACCGTCACCGAAGTGGAGGAAACGAAGACCTGGAGGTTGACGCTGACGCTGACCGGCACGGTGGACCGGACGTCCACATCCTGCGCAGTGGAAGCGAATCCGGCCGAGGTCACCGTCATGTGATACAGATTGAAAGGAACGTTGAGGAAGGTGAACTTTCCGGACGTGTCTGCGGTGGCTGACCGGTCGAAGTGGCTCACCGGATTGTGAATTTCCACGGTGGCATTGGGCACGACGGCGCCGGTAGGGTCAAGAACAGTTCCATTAATGGATCCGGAACTGCCGGATTGAGCATAAGTCTGTAAGCCCAGCGCCAATAAGAAAGTTATCGCAAAAGCCGCGTGAAGCGACTTCTTGTAAGAAGCCAGCATAATTCCTCCAAGAGATTGGTCGAAAGATCAAAGGGAACGGTTCATCGAATCGAACCGACCGATACACAACGGAAAGCTGATCTTTAGACAACCGGAGGCGGGCGAACGTACAGGGCAAAAGCGATCAGGTGTTGCTTGGCAGCAATGGGCTGCGGCCGGAATGAGACCACGCAACGGAATACTGGCTTGGGGGTTGGGGCAGCGGTGGTTGGCGATGCGGAATGCGCCGCCACGCAAACCTGGCAAGTAGCGGACTCATCCTGACTCGAATGGTGATGCACCGCAAACGCCAGCGCCGACCAGAAAGTCAGCAGCAGCGTAAGCCAGGCAATTCGTTTCGAGATGGACCGCATGATCCCCAGAGTCCTTTAATCGAATTTACAACGAATGAGCAGGTATACGCAATCAGAGCCGGTCCGTGCACTGGAACTGATTGTGTTAGTTTAGTAGAAATCCGTGGGCCCGTAGCTCAGCGGTTAGAGCAGTGGACTCATAATCCATTGGTCCAAGGTTCAAATCCTTGCGGGCCCACCATCTTTTCAATCACTTGAACCGCTTCGGATCCATTCTTGTGCGACCGTCCTTCGTCCCTCAGTAGCCGAGACGCTTGTTCACAATGTTCTTTAGCGGCTCGCCCTTCTCGAACCGGTCGTACTGCGCCAGAAAGAAGCGCATCGCCTGATCCTGCCAGTCGGAGGTGTGGTCGGCGCAGTGCGGCGATAACAGGACATTCTCCAGCTTGTATAGCGGACTCTCCGCCGGAAGTGGTTCGTGCTCAAACACATCCAGCCCGGCTCCTTTGATGCGCTTAGATGTTAGCGCGCGCAGCAGGGCGGCCTCGTCGATGACCGGCCCGCGTCCCACATTGATGACCACCGCTGTCGACTTCATCGTTGCGAACTCCGGTTCTCCGATCATGTGCCGAGTTTCCTCGGTCAAGGGAGCCGTTGCCACAATGTAGTCGCAGAGTGCCATCATCTTCCGCCGTTCCTCGGCCTTGTAGAAGCGCTCGACCAGCGGGTCGGCCACTGCAGGAAGATGCCGCTTCGTGGCGAGGACATGCATACCCATGGCATGGACGCGCGTCGCCACGGCTCGGCCGATGTCGCCGTACCCGACAATCCCCACCGTCTGCCCGGCAATCTCCTCCACATCGAACGGCTGCCACACAGCCGCCGCCTGGTTGCGAACCATCCGTCGAAAATCTTTTGCGAAATACAAGATCGCTGCCAATACAAATTCTCCGAGTGACGCGCTGAACACGCCGCGGCCGTTGGTCAGCAGAACTTCGCTCTCCGCGATTTCCGGAAACAAGAGCTTGTCGAGGCCGGCGGCCCGCGAGTGTACCCAGTGCAGCTTTTGGCAGATTCCAAAACATGCGCGCAGTAATTCCCGGGTGGCCGACCAATGCAGAATCACCGTCGCGTCTTTCGCCGCCTCCGCGCACGTGGCAATGTCGCCACATATTGTGTGCGGCAGGCCGTTCAGCATCGCGAACTGCGGATCGTCTTCCGATGCCAGCACCAAAACCGGATTTCCTTTATGCATATCCATACCTTAATATCCCGCTAATCATTCTCAAGCCTTAGCGCTGGAGTATCAATCATGCGAACATGCATTCGGGAGCCAAGGTTCAAATCCTCGCGGGTACACGAAGAGTTTGCTGTGCGGGATACCAAGCAGGTTTGCCGAGATGTTCCTTCCGATGGGACAATACCTCATGCACAAATCCTTCACTACGGCGGTAAACCTATTGGCGGCTGGGATGTTGTTGCTGGGGAATGCCCTGGCGCAACAGACTCCGGCGGCGACGACTCAACCGTCTAGTCCAACCTCAGCGACACCAGCTAAGGCGCAGACCCCCGCGGCGAAGCGACCAGCCACCGCGGCTAGCAGTTCGACGCCGCTGGCTCTGAAAACGCAAAAGGAAAAATTCAGCTACGCTCTCGGGATGAATACCGGGGAGAGAATGGCGCAGGGCCTTCACGACAAGTCGGTTCCATTCGATCCGGCTATTCTGGCGCGCGGCCTGAAAGACGGCCTGACGGGCGGCAAGACCCTGCTGACCGACGCTGAGGCACAGGCCGTGTTAACGGAGGTGCAAACCGAGCTGCGCAAGAAGCAGGATGAGAAGAAGCACGCGGCCGGGGAAGCGAACAAGAAAGATGGAGACGCTTTTCTTGCCGCCAACAAGGGGAAAGAAGGCGTAGTTACGCTGCCCAGCGGTCTGCAATACAAGATTCTGACGGCTGGCAAAGGGCCGAAGCCTACAGCAGACGATTCGGTGGTCTGCAACTACCGCGGAACGCTGATCAATGGCACGGAGTTTGACAGCTCCTACAAGCGCGGCGAGCCGGCGACGTTTCCCGTAGGCGGCGTGATCAAGGGATGGACGGAGGCGCTGCAACTCATGCCGGTCGGGTCGAAGTGGCAACTGTTTGTCCCGTCCGATCTGGCTTATGGGGAGCGCGGCCCATCGCCTGAGATTGGGCCGAACTCCACCCTCATCTTTGAAGTGGAGCTGCTCTCGATTCAGGACAAGAGTAAGGATAAGGCGCCGGAGCCAGATAAAAATAAGGACAAGAAGTAGTCGCGCGGTCGGGACCGCAGGTCCTCCACTCGAACAGGTGGAGCCGCACGGAGCGGCTCCGCCCCTATTATGTTTCCGCCCAAGGCAGACAGTGCTTCATCCGGCCGATTAACCACTTTGGGGCGGCATGGCTGCGACTTGTTGACAGGCTTTGTGCGGCGAGAGTAGCGTGGCCTGAGTTTAGGAAAACCAATCTCAACCTTCAGCTCAGGAGGCTCGGCTATGGTGTGCAGACTTTTCTGCGCCGTGGCGATTGTCTGTCTCGCAGTAAATTCCGCCGTGGCGCAAGATCCCACCAAGGTGGAACCGAAGCATTACAAACTGCACTTTGAAAATGACCGCGTGCAGGTGGTGGATGTCCACTATGGCCCGCACGAGAAGTCAGAGATGCACGACCATCCCGGCGGTGTGTCGGTCAGTCTGACGGGTGGGCACCTCAGATTTACTGACCAGAACGGTAAGGTCACGGAAGTTTACGCCAAAGCGGGCGAGGCTCGGTGGTTCCCGCCCTTCAAACATAAAGTAGAGAACCTCGGGGACGAGCCTTATAACGCGGTCTATGTTGGCATTAAGAGTAAAGTGACAATGGTCGGCGCCAATTCAGGGCAAGAGTCTTCGGTAACTGCCGAGCAGTTAGCGAAGATTCTGACGGAGTACGCCGAGGCCACGGCGAAGCCTTGATTTCTTATTTCCCGGCGTTCGGGCACCGGCATTCGGCGAGTCGATTCTGCTGAAGCCCAAAGCCTGTTACGCGAAGCCCCTAGCCCCTCAGCCGCCGTCCCGTGTAATAATCTTTACGTTGATAAATTCCTAACTGAAGGAAGTTTATGGCGCACACGGTCTTCTGCGTGAAGTTGAAAAGAGAACTGCCCGGACTGGATGAGCCTCCGTTCGACAACGACCTGGGCCGCAAGGTGTATGACAACGTATCCCAGGAAGCCTGGAGGATGTGGACGGAACATTGCAAGATGCTGCTGAACGAGTACCGCCTGAACCCGGCCCGCCGCGAGGATCAGGAAGTGATCGTCAAGCAGATGGAACAGTTCTTCTTCGGAGAAGGTTCGGCTGTCCCCAAGGAGTATGTGCCCCCGACGAAGTAGAAATAATAGAAGCCAAAATCGACCTGCTTAATTTCACGAAGATATGGCCACCGCGAAGAAGGGTACGATCCCTCCGGCTCAGCTGGAACTCTATGAAAAGCTGATCGCAACCATTCCGAAGATTGAACGGAAGGGCGCTGTTCATCCTTACACTTCGCTGAATGGTCACATGTTCACATATCTCGATCAGACTGGCACGATGGGCATCCGGCTGCCGAAACATGAAGTGGAAGCGTTCCTCAAGAAATATAAGACCACTTTGTTTGAGTCTTACGGCGTGGTGAAGAAGGACTATGTGACCGTTCCCGGCACACTGTTGAGCAATACGAAAGAGCTGAAAAAGTATCTGGAAATAAGCTACGAGTACGTTAAAACGTTAAAGCCAAAATAGGGGGCTCGTTGATATAAGAGGCGGCTCGATATAAGAAGCGCCTCGCCACAAGGCCGCACCTCCCGCACTCCTCCCCCCGACCTTCCTCGCTGCCTGTTCACACTGTTGAAATATTTGCGGGAGTCGGCGCTAAGCCCTTTCCCGCCAGCACATTACCGATTTGGTTACTACTGCACTAATATTGATGCATCTTTCATCACCCCGTAACATTGCCTTGCTACAACTGAAATGTGGATCTGCCCGTGTACAACACGCTGATCCTTTCCGACCTGCACCTCGGTGCGGAGACGAGCCACGCGCGCGAGGCTACTCGCGTGTTGAAGGAAAACTCGTTTCAGCGGTTGATCCTCCTCGGTGATATCTTCGCCGACCTCAATTTCGCCCGCCTGACCAAAGAACATTGGAAGTTCCTTGGTTACATCCGCAAGCTATCGAATCCGAAGCGCAATATCGAAGTGGTGTGGGTGGAAGGCAATCACGACCACGGGCTCACGAACATCATGTCGCACCTGGTGGGCGTGCGCGTGTACCAGCGCTATGCGTGGCAATACGGCGGACTGCGGCACATCGCAATCCATGGCCACCAGTTCGATGGTTTTCAAGTCAGCAATGTAAGGCTCAACGCTCTGGGCACCTCGCTTTATCTTCAACTCCAAAAACTCGACTTCAAAGGAAATCCCATTGCGCGGCTGATTGACCGGCTGAACACGCGCTGGCTGCGCATGTCGTCGAAGGTGTCCGCAGGGGCTTTGCAATATGCGCGGCAGCATGACGCCAACCGCATTTTCTGCGGGCACACCCACCACGCCGTCCACGTTGAGCAGGACGGAGTTCATTACTACAATTCGGGCGGCTGGGTCGATTCCCGCCTGACTTATCTGACGGTCGACGAACAGGGGGTACGCATCCATGAGTACAACGACCACGAATACGCCGAGCGAGCTGACGATCGTGATTCCAGCCAAGAACGAGGCGAAACTGATTCCGCATTTGCTGACTTCGCTGATGAATCAGGACTACTCGAAGATGTCGAGTACGAAAGTGTTGGTGGCTGATGCCAACTCAACCGACGGCACTCCCGGCATTGTGCTCGGCTTCCGCGATCGTTTGAACGTCAGCGTGATTCGCGGAGGAATGCCATCGGTCGGGCGCAACCTGGGCGCGGCCCAGGCGGAGAGCGACTACGTTCTCTTTCTCGACGCCGATATCGAACTTGCGCATGCCTCGGTGATTCGCCGCGCCGTGGAACTGGCCCAGCGCAAGCAGCTTCATTGCGTCACCACGAACATTCTCTGCCGCGGCGGCAACTGGATCGACAAACTGTTCTACGCGGGCAATGATTTCTTTCAGTACATGTCGCGTCTGCACCATCCTTTTGCGACGGGCATGTTCATGTTGTTTGACGTGAAAAAGTTCCATGAGCTGGGCGGATTTCATGAGCAAGTCGCCTTCGCCGAGGATTATCTGCTCAGCCAGCAGGTCGAGCGGAAGCGCTTCGGCATCGTCCGGGGCGGCGTCTACACGACCAACCGGCGATTCCAGAAGATGGGACATCTGCGGGTGGGTTGGCTCTTCTTGAAGACTGCAATGAACTACTGGAATGAAAACTACTTTCTGCGCGATCACAAGTACTGGCAGACTTAGTCTTCAGCCGATCACAGGCTTGGGCTTTCAGCGATTTTTCGTGGTGGCCACAAGAAACAGGATCCAGACAACCAGCCGGATCCTGTTCTGTTTTCCGCAGAACCATGCGTTCGCTGACTTCAAAAGCGCACCACAATGCCGGTGGACAAACGAATGTTGTTCTGCGTGGCTCCGAAGAAGCGGGTCTGCACGTAGTCTCCCTGGAATCGCCATGCAATCGGGCGGATGATTTTGTAGTCGAGGCCGCCGCCCAAGGCGGTAGCAAACGACGTATCGGGGCCAGCACCGTCCGCGTCGACGTGAGCGCCACCGAACAGTGCTTCCGCGAAGGGACGAAACTTGCCGACCGAGAACGACGCGCGTGGACCGAACAGAAAGTTGCGCTCGGTCACGCTGGCGTTGAACGTGCATCCCACGCCACTCAACGGGCAGACTGCAGGAAAATTCTGCGATCCGTAGTGAGTGTCGAAATCAGCCACGAACCCGAGAAACGGAACGACTTTGCCTTCCACCGAGGCTTCCCAACCGTTGGTATTGGCGCGATCGATGGAAGAGAGATCGGTATTGTAGAAGGAATATCCGAAGAAGACGTTGCCGCTAGTGGGCACCTGGGCGCTGGCTAGCCCTGCAAACAAAAGGAATGCGGAACACATTGCCCCGATCTTTCCCATGGCTCCTCCAATCCTTCACACGACTCCTCGAACCCAAACCGGGTCAAGAAGTTTCGAATGCAGAAGCCGAATGCAGAAATTAGATCTGAGGTTCCTGAGTGCGGAGCTGCTTCAGAATCGCCACACCAGTCCGGTCGAGCCCCGGTAATCGTCCTGGCTGGCATGCAGCAGGCGGGTATGCATGTAGTCGAACTCCAGCCGCCAGGCAAAGTGTTTCATGAAGAGGAACTGAAACTTGCGATCCACACCGCCGCCAATGTCCTCTGCAATAGGTGTATGCGACGTACCTCCAGAAGCGTCTCGCTGCACGCCACCCATTACCTGAAAGAATGGGCGCCACTTTCCGTAATTCACAGAGACTCGCGGCCCGATCAGAAGGCTGTATTGCTGAACGCCAAGCCGGTAGAGGCCGCTTCCATCCAGCACAATGCCAAGGTAAGGGCGGCGAGCGAAAGGGAAATCTTCGCCCGAGGCTTCCCATCCGCGGAAGGTATAGCGGTTGATCACATCGACGGAATCGCCGTAGGCAGCTCCGACATATACGTTTCCACTCGGGAACAATTGTGCCCTCGACGGGGTTGCGACCAGCACCAAGCTTAGGAATGCCAGAAACACGGCTGCGGTTTTCGACACGAAAATGAGTCCTCCCCCGGCAAATTATGCCAGTAGCAGATTCTACCTGAATGTACGAAGTTCGTTAGATGCAGTGTAGCGGAGGGCCAGGATGCCTCCCGCCCAAAATTGTGCGGTTGCGGGATTGGAACGCCGCACAGAAATTTAATCTCCTTTTCATGGTTCCAAAACCCCTCGAGCCGCGTCTATCTATTAGCATGGAATTCACCAACATCCCTTGGCAAACATGGCTGCAGCCCCTTGAAATGGCGGGCCTCGCAATACAACATAAGGAGTCGAAGTTGAAGCTCAGTCTGGAAACCCGGAATCGCGGCGATGTGATGATTGTCCACTGCCACGGCCGCATCGTCTATCGCGACGAGGCCGCCGCACTTTCGCGCCTGGCCGGTGAAATCCTGGAAAACACGAGCAAAGTGGTTTTCGATCTCAGTGGCGTCAGCTCCATCGATAGCGCCGGTATCGGCGAACTTGCTCAGCTGCACACCTGGGCACAGTCCAAGTGTGCGGACCTGAAGTTTGCCAACCCCAGTCCTCTGGTGCGCGGTCTTCTCGACCTAACCAACCTGGATTCAGTGCTTGAGATTCACCCCAGCCTGGGCGAAGCGCTGGCGGCGTTTCAATCTTCAGAAGTCTGCGCCGACTGTTGAGTCGCCTCGTCTTGTTTGTCATCCTGAGCAAGCGCCTTTTNNTTTTTGCGCAGCGAAGGATCTGGGCGAGCCGCGCGACGCGTCGCGTCCTTTGCGACGCAATGATCGCGCGTTTGGCTCGCTTCCATACCGAGTTACAGCTAACTCTCCCGCTGAAAGCGGTAGCGCCCGGCTCGCTCCCGCGACACTGCTTCGGCCACCTGTAGAAATGCCCGCGCCGCGTGGGATAGGCCAGCTTCTTTCCGATAAATTAACCGCAGCTTGCGTTGCACGCGCAACTCCTTCACCGGAATCCTTACCAGTTCGCCGCGCGCTACCTCCGTCTCCACGCTGATCTCCGGCATCAATGCCACGCCGCTTCCCAGGGCGACGAACTGTTTGATGGCTTGCAGCGTGGGCAGTTCAAGATCCATGTGCAAGGGCGTCTTGTAACGCTGGAATGTTTGCAAAACTTTCTCGCGGTAGGGCGACGAAACAATATGCGCCACAAACGATTCCGCACCCAGTTGCCGAATGCTCACCTCCCGCGCCCCGGCCAGCGCATGCCGGGGAGGAACCACCAGCACCAACTCGTCGAGATACGTGACCACCGAGTGCAGCTGCGGCTCCTCCGGCTTGTAAGACAGCACGCCCAGTTCCGCGCTGTGCTGCAAAACGTCGTCCGGAATGTGGCTGCCCAGCGCCCGCTGCACCGTGATCTTGATCATGGGATGCAGCCGGCGGAACTCCGCCAGCACCGGCAGCAGATAGAGCGCCGTGAATTCATTCGCCGCGATCACCAGCTTCCCCTTCTGTAGTTCCCGCAATTCCGCTAGAGATTCGTGCGCGTCATGGCGCAGATTGAGCAGCTTCTCCGCGTATTCATACAGCACCTGCCCGGCATCAGTCAGAACGCCTTCCCGCGACGAACGGTCGAACAAGGTTTCGCCCAGTTCATCCTCCAGCTTGCGGATGGTCTGGCTCACCGCCGATTGCGTTCGATAAAGCTTTTCGGCGGCACGAGAGAACCGGTGCTCGCGCGCCACGGCCAGAAAGACTTCCAGTTGAGAAAGCTCCATATTTCATTCCTTAATATAAAGCATATTACGCATTAATATATCTTATACTAGCAGCACATCTAATGATCACTACACAATTATAAGCATTGCTTCAAACCATCCACGCCGTACCATAGAGCAGAAGAACAGATAAGCAACGCCCGCATCCCTTTCGTAAAAGGAAGAAGAAACCCATGGCCACGGAGCAGGTCCGCATTACCGTTTTCGACACCACTCTGCGCGACGGAGAACAGTCGCCCGGCTGCAGCATGAACCACCAGGAGAAGTTGCGCCTGGCGCATCAGCTCGACCGTCTGGGCGCGGACGTGATTGAAGCCGGATTTCCTGTCGCCTCCGACGGCGATTTTGAAGCCGTGAAGGCCATCGCCGGGATGATTCGCCGGCCCATCATTGCGGGACTGGCCCGCGCCTGCCGCCCGGACATCGAGCGCGCCTGGGAGGCCTTGCAAGAAGCCGCGCGTCCCCGCATTCACATCTTCCTCGCCACCTCCGACATTCACCTGCAGTACAAGCTGCGCATCACCCGCGAGCAGTGCCTGGCACAGGCTCGTGAAGCCGTCAGCTTCGCCAAATCGCTTTGCGCTGACGTGGAATTTTCCCCTGAAGATGCCACGCGTACCGATCACGATTTTCTCTGCCAGGTGCTCGAAGCGGTGGTCGAGGCCGGCGCCACCACGCTCAATATCCCTGACACCGTCGGCTATACCATCCCTTCGGAGTTCGGCGAGTTGATCGCAACCATCCGCCGCCGCGTCAAGGGAATCGAAAACGTCACCATCTCCGCGCATTGCCACAACGATCTCGGGATGGCGGTCGCCAACACGATGGCGGCCATCGCCGCCGGCGCCCGGCAGGTCGAGTGCACCATCAACGGCATTGGGGAGCGTGCCGGCAACGCGTCACTCGAAGAGATCGTCATGGCGATCCGGGTTCGTCACGACCGGTATCCCTACGAGACTGGCATCGTAGGAGAGCAAATTTTTCCCGCCAGCCAGATGCTGAGCGAAATCACCGGCGTGCCGGTGCAGCCCAACAAGGCCGTCACCGGAAGAAACGCCTTCGCGCACGAAGCCGGCATTCACCAGGACGGCGTGCTCAAGAATCCATTGACCTATGAGATCATGACGCCGCAGTCGGTGGGTGTGCCCGACTCGAAACTCGTGCTGGGCAAGCACTCCGGCCGGCACGCGCTCGCCATTCGCTGCGAACAACTCGGCTATCAGTTCGACCGGCGCGCGCTCGATGACATTTATCGCCGCTTCGTGCGACTCGCCGACAAGATCAAGAAGGTCGAAGATCATCACTTGCTGGAGTTGATCCGCGACACGCACAAGCCGGCTGCCTCGGCCACTCCGTTGTTCGAGCCGCTGCCGGCCGCGGTTTCAGCCGCCGCCAACGCGGCGGCCCAGGAATCGCCGCGTCCGTTTCCGTTGGCGCCGCAGACCAACGCATTCGGTGTGCCCCTTCCCGCCCATGCTGAGCACCATCACGAGCAGCAGCAGCAGGAAGATTATCTCTGGGGCGTGTAGCAGAGAAGACTTAACGTGGGGACAGCCGCCCCTTCGACAAGCTCAGGGCAGGCTTTCGGCTGTCCGCCGGGCGAAGCCTGGCCTGCACCGCAGATGCACTTCCATTAAACTAATCCCCGCATGCTTCTGAACCTCACCATCCTCCCCGGCGACGGCATCGGCCCGGAAGTCACCGAGCAAGCCGTCCTAGTCCTCCAAGCCATTGCCGACGCATTCGGCCATCAGCTTCAACTCCAGCGCAAGAGCATTGGCGGCGCGGCGCTGGCTGCTGTCAACGATCCTCTCCCCGCCGACACAATTCAGGCTTGCCTTTCTACTTCCGCGGTGCTGCTCGGCGCAGTGGGAAGTCCCGCGTTCGATCATTATCCGAATCATCTGCGCCCTGAAGCCGGACTTCTGCGCCTGCGCCGCGAACTCGGCGCCTATGCCAATCTTCGTCCTGCCATCTGCTTTCCCGCACTCGAAGATTGTTCTCCGTTGCGAGCGGATCTCGTCCGGGGCACCGACATCATGATCGTGCGCGAGTTGCTGGGAGGACTTTATTTCGGAGAACCGCGTTCCATCACGGGCAGCGCCGGTTCCCGCATTGCCCTAAACACCATGACCTACGATGAGCCAGCCATCGAGCGCATTGCCCGCATCGCTTTCGATCTTGCCGTAAAGCGCCGCCAGAAAGTTCTGTCGGTGGACAAAGCCAATGTTCTAGAGTGTTCCCGCCTGTGGCGCGAGGTCGTCATCCGCTGCGCGAAAGACTATCCCGGCGTGCAGCTCGCTCACATGTACGTCGATTCCGCGGCCATGTCGCTGGTGCAGCGTCCTAAAGATTTCGACGTGGTGCTCACCGAAAACATGTTTGGCGATATTCTTTCGGACCAGGCCGGTGGAGTAGTGGGCTCGCTAGGCCTGCTGGCCTCAGCCAGCATCGGCGGCCCGGTCGGCTTGTACGAGCCCGTCCATGGCTCCGCGCCTGACATTGCCGGCAAGGGAATTGCAAATCCCCTGGGCGCAATTCTCTCCGCCGGACTGCTGCTGCGCCACTCTTTTCATTTGGAGCGCGAAGCCGCCTGCATCGAGAACGCGGTCAGTGCGGTGCTGAATCAGGGCTCCCGCACCGCGGATCTTGCCCGCGCCGGACAAAATCCAGTTTCAACCTCGGAAATGGGTCGCAGGGTGGTTGAAGCAGTGAAGCAGTCGTCGGCGCTGGCGTAGCCGCGCCGAAAAGAGAATCAGCCTGACGCCGAATCTCCTCTTCTCTCAGGAACCCATTTTTGCCACAGCCGCCTTTTTTCCCCGTGCCGACAAGCTTTCGAGCGCCGGATACGAAGCCAGGTCAATCAAAGTGCGAAGCGGCGGTTGCGTTCCGTCGCTGATGGCTTGGACGAGCATTTGCACTGCAACCTGCGTGGTGGTGAGCGAAACTACCGTGGCGGCCAGGATTCCCTGGTCAACCCACGCTTTTCCTTCCCTAGCGAGACCGTCCACGCCGGTGAACGGCAATTTCATCCATTGCTCGCGTTCCGAGCCTTCGGCAAGGTCTTCGAACGCTCTCCTGGCTCCCTTCGCGATCCCATCGTACTGGCAGCCCACAACCCCGATGGAGATGGCGCGGTTGGTGGAAGGACGCAGCCAGGAACTTACGGCCTGGCGAGCGCTGGCTTCTTCCCAATCGCTGCGCAGTGTTTTGAGATGAATGTTCGGGGGTTTTGTGCTTTCGAGACCAGCAGTTCGCTGCATCGCGGCGGAGTTGTTGGCCGGCCCCTGGATGTATAAAACGGTGCCTCCCTCTGGCAACAGCGCGGCAAATTGCCGTCCCTGAATGCGCCCGATTTCCGTGTGCTCCCGAGTGACGCCGAAGACGATGACATTCGAGCTGCTTCGAAGCCGGCTCAAGTAATCCACGTCGCTGTTCAGAACTACCCATCCGATGCCGGCCGCTACCGCAGCTTCCGCCGAGCGGACCAGCCCGGTCATGGTCAGAGGCTCGACCAGAATCGCATCGGGCCGCGAGGACTTCGATTGAATGACTTCCAATACCTGTTGGCTCTGGGTTACGGCGTCGTTGTTGGCTCGAAGAATCTCTACTTCCGCTCCGAGCCGGTGAGCGGTTTCTGTGGCCGATACGGCCTGCTCGTGCTGATAACTGTTATCGTTCGGCAGGGATACAACGAAGTGGAGCTTCTTCACCGAAGCCCTCCATGGGATGCCACTGAACCAACTATACCGCCGATTCCGCCAGCCGGGATGAGCCAAAAGCCGTTAGTCCGCACCTAGGTAATCTTTTTCTCAAACTTTGGGCGCGGGTCTTCCCGGCAGTGTTCTAGCCTGCTGCGCCGTTGCCTCCGGCCCAACGTCATACTTCCCCGTCAGGTCATACCAGCGAATGCGCAGCATCTCCTGAAACATGCGAGCCCCATCCACCAGCGGATGAAGCCGTGTTCCTCCGCTATGCCCCCAGGCCACGGCCACTTCTTCCACTCGGAAGCCAAACTTGCGCGCCAGAAAAAGAATTTCCGGATCGAAGCCCCAGCGTTCGATGCGCTGCAGCGGCAGAATCGTTTGAGCGGCTCGCCGGGTGAAGGCCTTGAAGCCACACTGCGTGTCCTTAAACTTCAGCCCTAAAATAATCCGCAGCAGCAGATTGAAGACTCTGCCAAAAAGTTGCCGGTGCAGCGACTGCCGCTGCGTCTGCAATTCCGCCCGCAGCCAGCGTGAGCCGATGGCGATGTCCGCTCCCGCCGCCAGCGCATCCAGCAACTTCGGCATCTCTTCGATCGGCGAAGATAAATCCGCGTCGCTGAACACCACCACTTCGCCCCGCGCCTGCAGCATGCCATTGCGCACGCTGTAGCCTTTGCCGCGGTTGCCCGGATTCTCCACCAGCCGCAATAAGGGATCTTTTTCCGCAAACGCGCGCACGATCTCCGCCGTGTTGTCGCGCGACCCATCGTTCACCACAATCACTTCCGCATCCCATGCCTGCTGGCGCACGTACGCCAGCACTTTTTCCAAGGTGGCCCCTAGGCGCTCGCCTTCGTTGTAGGCCGGAATAACGATGCTGTAAGGGATGGTTTCCAATCGAGCCTTCCGTGCAATTTGCGCCGCAAGAATAGCTGCGCCATTGTACGTCGCAGAGAGCCGCTTAAGGAAACGGAGAGCCGCTGCTCAGGCCACGTCGCGCTGTTCGAGAAGCATGCTGAAAAACTCATCTACGAGTTCGCCATCCAACAGACCCTGGCGGGCCTTCTCGCGCATGGTTTGCGCGGATTGGTCGTGCCCGATCGCCGGCTTGTAAGGCCGCGCCGTGCGCAGCGCGTCATACACATCCACCACCTGCAAAACTCGTGGCAGCAGCGGGATCTCGCCCGCCCGCAATCCATCGGGATACCCCGACCCATCCACATGCTCGTGATGGTGACGGATAATCGGCAGCACCAGCCGCAACGACTTCAGCGGCTTGCAGATATTTTCCCCCGTCACCGGATGCTGCTTCATGATCTTCCACTCCTCCGGTGACAGGTCGCTGCCTTTTTTCAGAATCTCGTCCGGCACGGCGATCTTGCCCAGGTCGTGCAGATAACCGCCCCGCCGCAACGCAATGATCGAATCTTCATCCAGCCCAAGATGCCGCCCTAATTCCACGGCGTGCAATGCCAGCCGCTCGCAATGCCCCTCGGTGTAAGGGTCGCGGCCTTCCACGATCAGACCCAGCGTGCACAACACAGAATCCGCCGTCTCCAGTTCATCGGTGAATTCCTTCATCCGCAGCAGCGACTTCACCCGCGCCGTCAATTCTTCCGCCAGCACCGGCTTGTTCAGAAAGTCGTCCGCTCCCGCTTCAATGCCCTTCAGCTTGTCCGAGCTGTCGCTCAGTCCCGTGATCAGCACGAAAGGAATCAAGCGTGTTGCCGGGTCGCTCTTGAGCTCGCGGCACAATTCATAGCCCGACTTCCCCGGCATCTTCACATCCGACAGAACCAGGTCCGGCGCCTGCCGCCGCACTTCGGCCTCCGCCTGCTCCGCGCTCGCTGCCGTCACCACTTCGTAGCCGCGCAGGGTGAGCAACTGGCTCATCAGTCCGGCAATGCTGGCGTTATCGTCCACCACCAGAATTCGCGGGGCCTGCCGGCGTATCAATAACCCACTCATATCTTGATCAGAAGCCGCCGCTGGCGGGGGAGTTGTACGGGACTTACCGCGCACCGCCGGACGGGAATCGTGAGGGAAACTCATTCGTACTGATTTCTAAACCTTGATTCTACTGCAATCTCAAAACTGCCGTACCCAAGCCCGATGGAACCGCACGTCAGATCGCGGCCTCTCGATGTCTTCCGGCGCCTGTCCCACTTCGGAAACGTTGTCGCTCAAATTGTGACCTCTAACCTTGCCCACCCGCCGCTTTCCTGCTTAACCTCGCCTCATGCTCTGCACCGTTGTTTCCTTTATCTCCCCGCGTCGTGGCCGGATTGCTGTATTGTTCACGATCAACTTCATTCTTGTCAGTACCGCGCTCGCTACCCCCAAGTCTCACGTCATCGCCTTCGGTAAATGGACTTCGGTCCAGTGGTTTCCCGAAGTCGGCTCCAGCGCAGCCGACGACAAGCCGCTCACGCTCAAAGTTCGCCCGTTCCTCGTCGATACCCGCGTGAAGGAATTCACTCTCGGCCCCGCTCACGATGTCACCGACCGCTTGTTTGTCGTCCGCCGCGCCTTCCGCGTGAATGACAGCCTTCCCCAGGAATCCACCGCCCCGCCGCACTGGCAATGGCAACGCGGCGGATGGCTTCTCGTCGATCGCGTCACCGGCCACATTTCTTCGATCAATCTTCCCGAGTTCGATGTGACGTATTCCGCCGCCAGTTGGTACCGCGACTACGCCGCCTATTGCGGCGTCTCCGAAGACGGCAAGAAACTCTACGCGGTCGTCGCCCAAATCGGCCGCCGCAAGCCGGTGCTGAAGAAGCCCCTCGAGGGCGAGACCATTGCCGCAGCTGAAACCAAAAGCGCTGTCCCCGATTCCGCCTGCCCCATTCCCGCCTGGCAGCGCGCGCCAGCCCGCGTCACCTTCGAACCCGCAGGCGCCGCCAAACAAACCTTCGCCATCCGCGGCCACGTCGTGGATCTAATCACTGAAGAAGAAGATGACGAAGAAGTCTCGAAATAGACTCCGACCGGCCTTCTCACCGAAGCAAGATGAATGTAATGGCGCGATATTACGTCAATCATCACTCTGCTTTGCGTCCGGGGCCGCATGGTTACGCGGCGCCGAAGCGCCGCCGTGCATGGGCCGAGCGTCATTGGGGCAGATTAGAAGAATATGAATAGAGACGGTCAGGAAGCACAATCCCGCACGGCCCGCGAGATCCTCGTTACGAAGGTAAATTGACCCCGGTTACCGCCGGTGCCATCATCTTCTCAGTGTGCTTCAAGCTCATGGTCTCAGTCGTGCGGAGAGCTGCCGCCTTGGGAGGTACTTTCATGCGGGTTTCGCCTCGTTTTTTCACTGGAGTTTCTTTCGTTCTCATCGTCCTGGCGCTCGGCGTTGCGCAGGCGCAGAAGAAGGAAATCAAGATCGGATTTTGCATCGAGGCCATGAAAGGCGAGCGTTGGCAGACCGACCTCGACGAATTTCAGCAGCGCGCCCACGAACTCGGAGGTGTCGTCGTCACTCGCTCCGCCAATGGCGACGATGACCTGCAGTTCCGCCAGATCAAGGAACTCCTCAAGGGCGGCATCGACGTCCTCGTGTTTCTGCCGCACGATACCAGCAAGGCTGGGCGCATTGTGGAAGCCGCGCACGCGAAACACGTCCCGGTGATCAGCTATGACCGCCTGGCCAGTGCGCCGGTCGATCTCTACGTCGGATTCGACCTCTTCTCGGTCGGACTCGAGCAGGCGCAAAGCCTGGTGGATCGCGCGCCCAAAGGCAACTACCTGTTGTTGGGAGGCTCACCGCTCGACGCCAACTCGAAAGTCGTTCGCGCCGGACAGATGAAAGTGCTGCAACCCTTCATCGATCGCGGCGACATCCATACCCTTGCCGATGTCTGGGTGCCGGAGTGGAGCGCCACCGAGGCTTACATCATGGTCACGAAAGAACTCAACAAGCTCAAGGCTGCTCCCACGGCGATTGTTGCCTCGAATGACGCGATTGCCGGCGGCGCAATTCAGGCGCTCGAAGACAAGGGCTGGTCTGGCAGAGTGCTGGTCTCGGGTCAGGACGCAGATCTCGCCGCCATCGAGCGAATCTTCGATGGCTCTCAACTGATGACCGTCTATAAGCCGGTCCGAGATGAGGCGCGGGCTGCGGCTGAAGCCGCCATGAAACTCGCGCGGCACGAAGACGTAGAGAGCCGGGCGGAGGTGCCGAACGGCACGCTGACCACAAAAGCCATCCTCCTGGAGCCCATCTGTGTCACTCAGGAAAACGCGAAACAGACCGTGCTCAAAGATGGATTTCAGAAGCTGGAAGTCGTCAAGCAAGGCCTGCCCCTAGACAAGCAGGCACAGTTGGACAAACCATAGCAAAAGTAAACTGTTATCAACACCCAAAAGCGTTAGCGCTCAAAATCCCCGCTCACTGGCCCGCCGAAAAGGCGGCATACTCGGGGGCAGGCCCAGCCGCCACATCAAGTTCTGAGGTCCGAGGTCCGAGGTCCGAAGTCCGACGTCCGCCGTCTCACCCCGCCCCTTCCACCGCCGGCAACTCTTCCGCGACAGTTTTCTCCTTCACCTTCGCGCTGGTCACAAGAATCACCGACAGCACCACGATCACGCTGCCCATCACAATGAAGCGGTCGACCCGCTCGTGCAGAACCACCCAGCCTAGAAACACCGCGACCACCGGATTCACATACGCATACGTCGATACCTTTGAGGTGGGCACATGCTCCAGCAGCCAAATGTAAGCCGTGTATCCGATCCACGATCCGCACACCACCAGATACATCGTCGCGCTCACCCCGCGGGTTGTCCACGTAACCCGCGAGAAATCTCCCGCTGCTAAGGCAAACAGGAAGTTTCCCGCACCTGCCGCCGTCACCTGCCATCCCGTCGCGCTGAACACGTCCATGCCGGACTGCCAGCGCTTCGAGAGCACCGATCCCAGCGCCCACAAAAACGATCCGCCAATCAATCCCAGCGAAGCCCACAACTCGCGCCGCCCCAACGCGGAAGTCGAGTGCAATTCCGGCCAGAACAAAACCAGCAGCCCCACCATCCCCATGGCCAGGCCAGCCTTGCCTCGCCACGAAATGCGATGGTGACCTAGCAGCATCGAATCCAGCACCAGGAACCACAACGGCGTGATCGCGATAATCAAAGCCGCCAGCCCCGAGGGCACCGAAAGCTCCGCCCACGACAATGTCAAGTTTCCGCCCATTAGCAGCAGAAGCCCCACCACCGCCGCCAGCGCAATCTGCCGCGCCGAATACCAGATCCTGCGCCCCGTCGCCGCGCACACCGCCAGCATCACCACGCCAGCAATCGAAAACCGCACCGCGCACATCAGTGCCGGAGGAATGCTCTTCACCGCAATGTCGATGGCCAGATAAGTCGAGCCCCAAAACAGATACACGAGTCCGAAGGCAAGAATCACCGCAAGCCGGCTTGGGCGCTGTGCACTTGTCATGTGAGCGAGAAAGCTGAGGAAGCTCAAAGATACTCAAAGATAAAAGATATCAGACGAACCAGCAGTGTCTTTCGATTCGATCAAGCGTCCGGAGTCTCCGCGATTCGGGGGCGATTACGAAAGAAACGTAGGGGGTTACGCGGCGCAGTCCCGCCGCGTATAATCTTCGTGAAGACAATGTCCAGCGATGCTGCGCAACATTCACAATTCGCCCCTGCCCAATTCGCATCTGCCCGAGTGCTGGCTGCACTGCCTCGTCTGTCCTCGGCGCTATCGGGCGAATCTGCCTTCGCGCCTGCGTCCCAGCCTCTTCGGTAGCGACTAACAAATCCTCCGCCTGATTCTCTCGGCTCCACGTGTGCTCAAACCAGAGCAACGTGCTCCGAGTTGCCTTTACTGACAACCGGCAACTGGCAACTGACAGCTGCTTCAGGAGGATTCCAATGACCACGAAGACCATGACCGCAACCGCTCCCGAAAAAACCATCGGTCCCGCCGTTAAGGGACCAAAGATCAAGACCGCTCTGCCCGGGCCGAACGCGAAGCGCGTGCTCGCCGGCGACCAGAGGCTTATTTCGCCTTCCTACACCCGCTCCTACCCGCTGGTCGCCAAGAGCGGCCGCGGCATCGTCGTTACCGACGTCGACGGCAACGAGTTCTATGACTTCTCTGCCGGCATCGCCGTGACCTCGACCGGCCACTGCCATCCCGACGTGGTCGCCGCCATCCAGAAACAGGCCGGCGAACTGATCCACATGTCGGGCACGGATTTCTATTACGAGAGCATGGTCACGCTGGCGGAGCGCCTGTCGAAAATCGCACCCATGCCCGGCCCACACAAGATCTATTACGGCAATTCGGGCGCGGAGGCGATCGAATGCGCCCTCAAGCTCGCCCGGTATCACTCGAAGAGGCAGAACGTGATTGCGTTCTTTGGGGCGTTTCATGGACGAACCATGGGTGCGCTGTCGCTGACCGCGTCGAAACCGCAGCAACGGCGGCGCTTTGCGCCGCTGGTGCCGGGGGTGACTCATGTGCGCTATCCCGATGTGTATCGGGGATGTGTGGGCGGCGCGCAACAGGCCGATGCCTTCGCGCTAGGGTGCGCACGCTTCATCGAAGAGAAGCTGTTCAAGACCACGCTGCCTCCCGAGGAAGTGGCCGCGATCTTTGTCGAACCGGTGCAGGGTGAGGGCGGCTACGTAGTCGCGCCCACTGTCTTCATGCAGGAGCTAAGGCGCATCTGCGATCGTCACGGAATTCTTTTGGTGGTCGACGAGGTGCAGAGCGGCGTGGGACGCACGGGCAAGTGGTGGGCAGTGGAGCACACGGGGGTGGAGCCGGACATGGTTTGCATGGCGAAGGGCATTGCGTCGGGGATGCCGCTGGGTATCACGATGACGCGCTCGGAAATCATGGACTGGGTGCCGGGCTCGCATGCGTCAACCTTTGGCGGCAATCCGGTGTGCATTGCGGCGGCGCTGGCTACGCTGGACGTGATTGAGAAAGAGCATCTGCTGGAACACACGGCCGAGGTGGGCGCGCACATGATGAAGCGCATGGCGACGTGGCCGGCGAAGCTGAAGCTGGTGGGCGATGTTCGTGGGCGCGGGTTGATGATCGGCGTCGACATCGTGAAGGACAAGACGACCAAGGAGCATGGCAACGCAGAGCGCGACCTGATCGTCGAGCGCGCGTTCGAACATGGCGTGCTGTTCCTGGGTTGCGGTCCGAGCTCGATCCGCATCTGTCCGCCGCTGGTGGTGACGAAAGAAGAATCGGATGTTGCCATGGATGTGCTGGAAGAGTGCATTCAAGAAGTGGGCAGGTAGGACGACGCGCCGTCGCTTAGGAGCGACAGACAAAGGTGTGCGAGCAGCATCGCCGCCCACCCTTGCAAAAAACGCAAGGATGGGGCACCCTCTGTGGAAATGGTGCAGACGAGCCGATTAAAGGCGGGCCGCCCGCCAGTTTGGCTTACGCGTTTAGCCGGTTAAGCGGGAGATCCTTCGCTGCGACTGAAGAACGGCTCCGCTCAGGATGACAAAGTCGTAAAAAGTCAAATTGCACCATTACCGAATGCCCATCGGAGACTAAAGCCTTCAGTGATGGCGCGCGCTTATCGCAGCGCTGGAAGGGGCTGCGCCACCCACAGTCAGGAGTTGGTAAACATCCCACTCTAAGTTTCGCAAAGAACGCGAAATTTAGAATGGGCTACCCGTCCTATCTGGAGCGGGGCTTCTTTTTTTCTGGCTGCGGGCGGAGCAAACCCCAGGCCTCTTTGTAGACTTCGCAGTAGTAGCAATCGTTCTTGAAGGGCTGCATGGGAAAGAGCATTGGTCCGGTGGGATTTTGGCCGCCGTTGAAGAGGATCTGGGCTGGGATGAGGTACCAGGTTCGCTGGGGGATGACGTAGGCGGCGAAAAAGTCGAGCATGTCGGGGGCGTAACGGCGGGCGTTGTAGTTGGTGCTGATCTGGCAGCGGTAGCCGGTGCCGACGCGGCAGTTGGTGGACTTGACCTGGACCCTGACGACCCGGTTGCCGAAGTTGAGGGCGACGTCGAAGGGCTGGGAGTCTCCCCAGGGCTTGAGGATGATGTAGCCGCGGCGAAGGGCTTCGGCGATGAACAGGGCTTCCACCCATTCGCCGCGTTCTTTGTAGTTTCTGAACTTGGGCATGCTGCTCCTAGGGCGATTAAGTAGNNTCAGGATGACAATCAAACTGCACGACTGCCGGTTGTTGCGGAATCGGGATTCGGGTGCAAAAGGAAAGGCGCGGCCCAGGGGCCGCGCCTTGTTTTCCTGAATTTTTATTCTGTATATCCAGTATATCAATTTGAAATGGGTGGAAGCGTCACATTTCCTGGAATTATATCTCCGCTGCTTTGAATGACTTGGGCCCGACCGTGTAGTTTCTGCCTATTGACAAGATTTTGGACATCTCCCGGTTTGGGGAGGAATAGCCGTCTTCGTCCAGATGGGTGCGGGCTTTACCTGCGATGCGATTTGCCGCCGCTGGAATGGCCGTGGGAGGAGTGGCCTCCGCCGTGCGATTTGGGGGCGTGCGGAGCTTTGAATTTTGGCGCGGAGAAGTGCTTTTCCTTGGGTGCGTGCTGCGAGAAGCTGCGCCGCGACATGCCGTGCTGCGACATGCCGTGCTCCGACGAAGAGTCGTGCGGAGACGAGACGCGGGCTTTCGAGAAGTGCAGCGCATGTCGCCATGAGCTTGACTTGGCTGTGCGGGAGGGCTCCGGGCTTCGGTTGTTGCCTGGGCTGCGGCCCGGAGTAGCGCCGGGGTTGGCGAAGGCGTTATGGCTTGAGGCAAGAGATCTGTNNGCGCCATACCGACTGGCCAGCAAACTACTGCCGTAGGGAACGCCGAGACGGTGGTGAGGATTGTGGACCCAAAGGCCCGATCCGCTTGAGTTGGCACTGAACGAGCTGCCATTGAAATTGTGGAATCCGAAATCGCTAAAGAACGAGTTGTTCACGAACAAGGCCTGGGCTAACCAGCTTAGAGCCCATCCCCAACTCTTTGGTCCGAGCAATCCGGTGAACCCGGGGAGCAGGCCGGCGAGATTCGCGACGGTCCCGAACAGCGATCCAAAGCCGTTTCCGGCGTAGGGAAGTGCGGGATAGGAGCCCTCGGCTGGAGCGCC
>PMXH01000382.1 GCA_003165855.1 Acidobacteriaceae bacterium
GTCGCGGGCGCACCGGCAAGCTCTTTCGAGTCGTAAACCTTGATGCGGATCACCGAGTGCGGACAGACCATGGCGCACTTTCCGCACTGGATGCAAATATTCTGATCCCAGGCGGGGATTTCGAGCGCCAGATTCCGCTTCTCCCATTTTGCAGTTCCCGTGGGGAAGGTGCCGTCTACCGGAAAAGCGCTGACTGGAAGTTCGTCGCCGCGTCCAGCGTAGATCGTGCCCAAAACGTCGCGCTCGAATTCCGGCGCGGACGGCGAGAACGGTGGCGGCATCTCAATCGTGCTGCTGAGTGCACTGGGAATTTTCACTTCGAACAAGTGGGCCAGAGTCTCGTCCACCGCTTTCATGTTTTTCTGTACGATCTCTTCGCCCTTTTTACCGTAGGTGTAGCGAATCGATTTGCGGATTGCTTCGATCGCCTCATCCGACGGCAACACTTTGGAGATGGCGAAGAAGCAAACCTGCAAAATCGTGTTCATGTGGCTGCCCATGCCGGTATCGCGCGCGACTTGATAGGCGTCGATCACATAAAATTTCGCGCGCTTCGAAAGGAGCTGCTGCTGAACTACACGCGGGAGATGGTCCCAAACTTCATCCGCGCCGAACGGACTGTTCAGCAGGAACGTGCCGCCGGGTACCAGAGCGCTCAGCATGTCGTAGCGCTCGAGGAAAATCCACTGATGACAAGCGACAAAATTGGCGCTTGAGACCAGATAACTGGAGCGAATCGGCTGCGGTCCGAAGCGAAGGTGCGAGATGGTTGCCGCGCCCGACTTCTTCGAGTCATAGACGAAGTAGCCTTGAGCGTAGTTGTCGGTGTTCTCGCCAATGATCTTGATCGAATTCTTGTTGGCACCTACCGTACCGTCGGCGCCCAACCCGTAAAACATTGCCCGAACAACGTTGTCAGGCTCGGTGGAGAAGTCGGTCTTATAAGACAAACTGGTGTGGCCGATGTCATCCTGAATGCCGATGGTGAAGTGATCCTTAGGCTGATCCGCCTTCAGATTGCTGTAGATCGCCTCGACCATGGCCGGAGTGAATTCTTTAGACGAAAGGCCGTAGCGTCCACCGACGACGGCTGGCGCAGTTTTTCGAGGACTGAAACCAGCTTTGATGCCCTCGTGAAGCGCATTCACCACATCGAGATAGAGCGGTTCGCCAATCGCTCCGGATTCCTTGGTGCGATCGAGGACGGCGATTTGTCGCACGCTGGCAGGAAGAGCTCCGAGAAAGGCCTGCACCGGGAAGGGACGGTACAAATGAACTTTCAGCAGGCCAAGCTTTTCGCCATGCGCGTTGAGGTGGTCGATGGTTTCGTGAGCCACTTCGGCACCCGAGCCCATCATCACGATCACGCGATCGGCATCCGGGGCACCCACATAATCAACCAGGTGATAAGAGCGCCCCACAACTTCGGCGAACTTGTTCATCACGGTCTCGACAATCTGGGGACAAGCTTCGTAGTAAGAGTTTGCCCGTTCGCGCATCTGGAAGAAGACATCGGGATTCTGCGCCGTACCGCGCAGAACGGGATGATCGGGAGAGAGAGCGCGTTGCCGATGCTCGATGATGCGATCCATGTTGATGAGGGCCCGCATATCATCTTCCGTAAGCAATTCGATCTTGCTCACCTCATGCGAGGTGCGGAAGCCATCGAAGAAGTGCAGGAAAGGGATGCGCGATTCGAGCGCGGCAGCGTGCGCGATCAGCGCCATGTCCATAGCCTCTTGCACCGAGTTCGAGCACAGCATGGCGAAGCCGGTGCTGCGGACGGACATGACATCCGAGTGATCTCCGAAGATGGAGAGCGCGTGGGTAGCCAGCGTGCGCGCCGAAACATGGAATGCCGTGGGCGTGAGTTCTCCCGCAATCTTATTCATGTTCGGGATCATGAGCAGCAGACCCTGGGAAGCGGTGAACGTGGTGGACAGCGAACCGGTCTGCAGGGCTCCGTGGACCGCCCCGGCGGCGCCGCCTTCACTTTGCATCTCCATTACGTGGGGCACGGTGCCCCAGATGTTCTGGATTCCCTGAGACGCCCACTCGTCCGCCCATTCGCCCATATTCGAAGAAGGGGTGATGGGATAAATGGCGATCACCTCGTTAACCCGGTAGGCGACGTATGCGACCGCCTCGTTTCCATCCATTGTCTTGAACTTGCGCTTCATGATGGCCTGCCTGTCCTCGTCGTATAAGTTGGTTCGTTGTGTTTGGTTTTCCTTGCGCCCACTTACTGCATCATCATCGACCATGCCGGGGGTTGGGCGCAGCTAGGCAGGTCACACACGCATGTGATCTACGTCACATGTGAGGAAGATCACAATCGCGTGTGCCTTGCGGCACAGCCAAGCGGTTCCATCCGGACGGACACTGACGCTAGACAAGACCGGCTCAACCGGCTTCCCGACTGCGTAGTCTGTAAACGCAGCCAGCCGGACCCGAGGGTGTCATAAAAGCTGCCACAGGAGGTGGGTGCATGCTCTCGCCATACGGATTAGAGATTGTAGAAAGCTGCATTACCTGCAAGCTGCGTGCTGACCGTATCTTCTGCGATCTTCCTCCTACCGCGTTGCAGAACTTTGAAAACATCAAGTTCGCGACCGCATATCCCCAGGGGGCTGTGCTGTTTGTGGAAGGGCAACTGCCACGGGGCATCTTCGTGATCTGTAAAGGCAGCGTGAAGCTCTCCATTAACTCCCCCAGCGGCCGAACCATGATTGTGAAACTTGCCGAGCCTGGGGAGGTGCTGGGATTGAGCGCCACCATCTCGGGCAAACCCTACGAAGTGACGGCGGAGACAATCGATCCCTGCCAAGTCAACTTCGTGAAACGGGATGACTTCCTTCGGTTTCTGAAGGATGACGTGGAAGCCTGCTTCAAGGTGGCCGAGCAGTTAGGCGAAAAGTATCACAATGCGTGTAAGGAGGTGCGCTCGCTGGGACTGTCGCACTCCGCCGCCGAGAAGCTGGCCAAGTTGCTTTTGGAATGGAGCTCCAAGAACGGAGAATCCGGCAAGACGGAACCCCGTTTGCGGCTTCGACTCACCCATGAAGAGATCGCGCAGATGATCGGAACTTCGCGAGAGACTGTCACCCGGCTGTTCGCGGAGTTGAAGAAGCGGCAGATCCTGCAGTCGAAGGGCTCGACGTTGGTGATTCGCAATACAACAGCGCTGCGCGATATCGCGAACCATAACTAGCTGCGCTTCTCACGCCGGTGGCTGGGCGGGCAAATTCCATGTCTTGCCGGCGGTCTCGGAAGCGCCAGGTCTCCCCAATCCCGCACATTCAACAGCACTTAGGTCTCGTGACTGAGATCACAATTTCCGGTGATGACCGTCACCGCCGACCGTTTCGTTCTCTTTTATCGTTGCCCCGTGGGTGGGGGCGACCGGCCCCGGTTCAAGTGGAAGGGGAAACTCAAATGGCTACGTCAAACGACAACGGGCATCATTCAAATCCGAGTCACTCAAATCCAAGTCATGCAACTGCAAGTCCTGCAAATCATGGAAGTCAGAACAAGCCGCGCCTAATTTTCTGGGAGTTGACTAAAGGATGTAATCTTCGCTGCATCCATTGCCGGGCCAGCGCTACGGAACTGAGTTCGCCTGACGACCTCTCGACTGAAACTGCAAAAGCAATCATTGATCAGATTGCCGCAGTGTCTTCTCCTATTCTTGTATTGAGCGGCGGTGAGCCGCTTTTCCGCAAAGATATTTTCGAGCTGGCGCGTTATGGTACGGACAAAGGATTGCGCGTTGCCCTGGCCACAAATGGCACGCTGGTGACCAAGCAGGTTGCGCAAAAGATCATCGATAGCGGCGTGAAGCGCGTGGCCATCAGCCTGGACGGCGCCGACGCTCTTACGCACGATACTTTCCGAGGCATCCCCGGAGCCTTCGATGCCGCCATTACTGGTTTCCGCAATCTGAAAGATCTGGGCATGTCGGTGCAGATCAACACCACGATCGCACGCCACAACGCCCATCAGCTTCCGCATGTGCTCGAACTCGCGAAGTCTCTGGGAGCCGATGCGCTGCACACATTCCTGTTAGTGCCGGT
>PMXH01000477.1 GCA_003165855.1 Acidobacteriaceae bacterium
CCCTTCGGCAAGCTCAGGGCAAGCTCTCGCCGGTGTTGCCGAAGTCTGAACAGAAGCCCGGGAATATAGAGAACGCCGCAGCAACTGGAGACCAAAATCGCGACCCCAGAGATCCGGTCGCCCAGTTTCTTCTCGAAATCCTCCACCGTCGCGAACAAGAACAAAAGCTCGAAGCGCAAGCCGCTCTCGAAGAGTTCGATCGCAAACAGTGGCGTCAATGGAGCAAGTCTCTTCCCGCGCGAGCCGCTCACTTCCGACCGGGCAGTCCGCTATTCAAGCATCTAGCTCTGGAGCGCTGGACAGCCGCTCGTGAACTCCACAACCGCGCCTTGCGTAACCGCTCCCAGGTCGCTTTCCACAGCCTTCGTATTGGAATCAAACGCTTCCGCTACATCGTAGAGAATTTCCTTCCCGCGGAGCACAAGGCCTGGAGCAACGATCTCAAGCAGATCCAGGACTTATTAGGCGAAGTTCATGATCTCGATGTGCTCTGGGCCACTGCCGTCTCCTGCCACGTTTTTCCCGATCCCGACTCCCGTCAGCGCTGGCACGCGACGATTCTCTCCGAGAGAACAAAGCGCATCGACCACTACCGCAAGAAGATGATCGGTCCCGATTCTCTCTGGCAAGTTTGGCGCGCCGCACTTCCCCAAGGTAAGCAAATCCAAGCGCTAGCTACCCGCCGGATGAAGCTCTGGGCAGAAGGCCTCGATCCCGATTTCCCGCACTCGGAGCGTGTCGCCAGCCTCGCTCTTCAACTCTACGACGGCCTTCTAGCCAACGGATGGCAGCCCTCCGTCGATAGCATTTCAGCTCGCGCGAGTCTCTTAGCCGCGGCCCTCCTGCACGATGTCGGCAAATCCAAAGGCGAAAAGGGACATCACAAAACTTCTTTCGAGATGATTCGCGCTCACGGCAACCCGTTAGGCTGGGACCCCGCAGACCTGCAACGCGCCGCCATCGTCGCCCGCTTTCATCGCGGAGCGCTGCCCACCAGAAAGCACAAGACTCTGCGCGATCTCTTCCCCGACGAGCAGAAGGGAACAATCCAACTGGCCGCCATCCTCCGTCTCGCCAACGCCTTGGACGCCGCCCACGACGGCCACATCCGCCGCATTCAAATTGAGAGTGATCAGATCAAGAATAAAACGAACGAAGCGTTGATCATCACCGCCGAAGGCTATTCACCCTTGGGACCATCCGCTCAAACGATTGCCGCCGAACGCCATCTGCTGGAAACAGTTCTGCACCGCCCGGTGATTTTGAAGCCGATGAGAAACTCAGAGATCGGACGACGCAGTGGAGGGCGTTCGATCTCTGTGCCCAATCAATGAGGCGTATATCGCCAAGGGTCGCACCGAGACCTGCCTCTGTGCCCTCTGTGTTTAAGGGGTTGACATTGCATGGTTCTGGATGACCGTGAGTAGCTTCCAAGCCACTTTCCACCGCCGCACTTCAGCAGCTACAAAGGAGGCATCCATGACCCATGCCCAACTAGTCGAGAAAGCAGTTAACTGGCTGCGCCGATACCGCTGCGGAGTGGTGCTCTCCGAGCAAGCATGCGTCAGCGGCGAGATGCCCGATGCCATCGGCTGGAAGCGCGCCTGCCATTCCGTGCTGGTCGAGTGCAAAATCACGCGCTCTGATTTCCTCGCTGACCGCGTCAAGCCTTTCCGCCTCAAGCCTGAGCAGGGAGTCGGCTGCGAGCGGTTCTATCTGGTCCCCGCCGGACTCGTGCGCCGCGAAGAACTACCCCAGGGCTGGGGATTGCTCGAACACCGTCGCGGCCGAATCGAAACCGCGCATCCCTCTGCCAGGAATCTCCGCAGCGCTACCGGCTTCCAATACGAAATGAATCTGCTGCTCGCCAGCCTCCGCCGCGTCGAAGTCCGCGTCGAACCCCAAAGCATCACCGACTTCCTCAAGTGGAAAAACCGCATGGCCGAATACAATCGCGGCACTCTCCCCGAAGGCTTGGCGTCCGCCGAGGAAGAACTAAATGTATTCCTCGCACCAGAGTTGGCGCCGTAGCGCCGCGGTGGAGAATAGTTCGAAGACTAGCAGTTAGGAGCCCAGAAGCCCGGTCTTTATAGCTCCCGCCGACCTTCCATTGCCTTCAGCATTGTGATCTCGTCCGTATACTCGATGTCACTGCCGACCGGGATGCCCATCGCAATGCGCGTCACCTTCACGCCCACGCGCTTCAGTTGCTGCGACAGATATGCGGCAGTAGCCTCGCCTTCTACTGTCGGATTGGTGGCCACGATCACTTCATCCACGTTGCCCGCATCCACGCGCGCAATGAGGTTCGCGATGCGCAACTGCTCCGGGCCGATGCCGTGCAGCGGAGACAGTGATCCATGCAGCACATGGTAGACGCCGTTGAAATGCTTGGTTTTTTCAATGGCGGCAATGTTTGTGGGTTCTTCGACCACGCACACCAGTCGCTGGTTGCGCGTCGCGCTGGTGCAGTAGACGCAGGGGTCCACGTCGGTGATGTTGTTGCACACTGAGCACAGCCGCAGACTGGCCTTAACGTCGCGCACCGCCGCGGCCAGCGCCTCGGCGTCTTCGTCGCTCGCGCGCAGAATGTAGAAAGCCAGCCGTTGCGCGCTCTTCGCGCCTACGCCCGGCAGCTTCTTCAGTTCGTCAATCAGCCGCGACATCGGTTCGGCAAATTTAGACATAGGGAAAATTTAGTAATTGGGAAATTTAGTAATTTGGTAATTNNAATTACCCAATTACAAAATTACTAAATTACTCAATCCACTACATTCCCAGTCCGCCCAGCATCCCGCCCACGGTCGACTGCATCGCACCATCGACCTGGCGCGCGGCTTCGTTGACCGCCGCGAGTATCAAGTCCTGCAGCATCTCCACGTCGCCTGACTTCACCGCCTCCGGATCGATCCGCAAGCTAAGCAGTTGCTTGCGACCATCCATCTTCGCCGTCACCGTGCCCCCGCCCGACGAAGCCTCAACCACGGTCTCCTGCATCTTCTTCTGCAGGGTGTCATACTGCGACTTGGCTTTCGACATTAGTTCTTGCAGATTGAATCCACCCATAGATACCTTCCGACAGCGGACTTCAGGACCTCACACCTCAGATTTGAACCCCTAGGGAACCGGCAGCCAAGGCCGACGTCCGACCCGCTACCGCTTTTCTTTGTAATCAATCACCGTGCGAATCTCGGCCCCGAACTTTTCCTGCAATCTGCGGACCACGGCGTCCTGCTCGGCACGGCTTCGCCCTCCAGCGATCGAGTTCGCCTCGCTGGGTCTGGAGGGCCCACCGTTGCGCTTTCCTGCCGCCGCCACAGAAGCACCGGGAACGATCCTCAGCCTGACTGCCCGTCCCAGAACGCCGCTGGCGGAAGCAATCGCCAGCCGCCTCGCCTCTGCACCCAACGACATGTCGACCACGGTCTGTGACTCCGACACCTTGATTACCACTTCGTTTCCTTCGACCGACCATTCGCCCGCTTCGAGCATCGAAACGAGGATGCGCTGATTCCCATCCGTGAGCGCTTGCAGCACGCCGCTTTGCAGCCTCTCGATCGACGCGGCTGCCGGTGGTGGGGCCAATTGTGAAACCGGTGCGGCCTGCAGTCTCGCTTCCGGCTGCGGTTCGGCCTGCGAACTGACTTCAGGTTCGGGCTCGCTTTCGTTGAGACTCGCAGGCGCGGCAGCGCCCATGATCACCCGGGCGGGCAGGCTTCCACCCGCGACCATGCGCGGCCCGCCTGCGGGAACTGAATCCGCGGGAGACTCCTGCCGCGGAGTGCCCTTGCGCGCGGAATCGGCTGCGAACGGCGAAACCTGGTTGGGACGAACTCCCCCACCGCCCTCTGTGCGTCGCGTCTCGGACGCAACGCCAGTGCTCGTCACAATCGAAGGCCGCGCAGAAGTTCTCGGTGCGCTCATTCCGGCAACGCTCGACGAAGCCGCCACGTCGCTAAGCAGTTGCTCGATCGGCAGCAACCGTTGCGCGTGCGCCATCTTGAGCAGCCCGAGCTCCAGGTGGAAGCGCTGCTCCTGCTTATATCCCAGTTCGGCGTGGGTTCGCAGCATGATCTGCAGGTGCCGAGTGAGATCTTCCTCGCCAAACAGTTCCGCGACGCGTTCCACGCGCTCCCGCTCTTCACTCGAGATCTGCAGCAGGGAAGAGTCCTTGCCCGCGATCTTGGCGACGGTCGCATTGCGCAGGAACCGCACCATCTGGCGCGCGAAGTGTGTCGGGCTGTGGCCTTCGCTGATGAGGTGGTCGACGTGCCGCAATACTTCTTCGCTCGCGCCTCGCGCAATCGCCTGCATCACTTCTTCGAGAATGTGTGCCGGAGCGGCGCCGACCAGGTTGCGTACGGAGTCAGCCGTAATCTTTCCCGCGGACGACGCAATCGCCTGATCGAGGATCGACAGCGCATCACGCATAGAGCCGTCGCCAGCCTCGGCCAGCAGGGCAAGAGCATCGTCATCGGCTTCGATCTTTTCGCGTCCCACGAGGTCGCGCAGTTGTCCGACAATGTCGTCAAACTTCACGGCGCGGAAACTGAAATGCTGGCAGCGCGAACGAATGGTCTGCGGAATGTCCTCGGGCTGGGTTGTGGCCAGCATGAAGACGATGTGATCGGGAGGTTCTTCCAGAGTCTTGAGCAGCGCATTGAACGCTGCGTCGGTAATCTGGTGCGCTTCGTCGAGAATGTAAATCTTAAAACGATCACGCGCCGGCTTGTAGCGAGCCGCCTCGCGCAGTTCGCGAATTTCGTCAATGCCGCGATTGGTGGCGGCGTCGATCTCGATTACGTCGACGGCATTGCCGGCGCGAATCTCGGTGCAGGATTCGCAAATGCCACAAGGCTCCGCCACCGGCTTGTCGGACGACCGGCAATTCAGGGCTGCCGCCAGAATGCGGGCCACCGTCGTCTTTCCAATGCCGCGATGGCCGCTGAAGATGTAGCCGTGGGCCGTGCGCCCTTGCTCCAGGGCGTTCTGCAAGGTGCGGGTAACGTGCTCTTGTCCGATCACCTCGGAGAATTTCTGCGGACGGTATTTGCGCGCCAGAACGGTATAGCTCATGAGCAGGAAGCACGATTATACGTGATAGGAAGGACGTTCGGCGTTGGCGGACGGCTTCAAACAACAACGTCCTCAATCGGCCGGCGCGGGCTGGCTCGGGCCGTCAACGTCGGATAACCCATATAGAAAACAAAGGTCGGCTGCCACACGGCGTCCCCTAGCACCTCGGCGAGCAGGCCAGCCCGCTTCGCCGGTTTTTCCAGTGCTTTCTCATGGTCGATCATTTCCACCGCTTCATTACAGGGGCGTCCGGCCAATCCGCGGGCCGTTGCCAGCAAATGCGACCGCTGCCAGATTCGCCCGGCGCGCAGACAGTGCTCCCGGTCGCAACGGTCACGCACCGCAATGATTCCGATCAGGGACGCGCTCAGCATCAGGTTCGAATACCCGTTCTTAGGCCCGCGCGAGGCTGCCCAGCGCAGCATCCACAAAGGCATCATTTTGCCAATTGCAGTCGCGATTGGGGGCAGCCCGATGGCATCGATCGTGAGGCCGTCGCGAAACTTCTGAACCTCACTCCAGCGGATCCGAATCCAACGGTTGCTGCCGCGCTCGACCTCTGGGTCGGAATAGATTTCGGCGTTCGCCGCGGAGCTGATTTCCACGATCTTCTTTCGGTCTGCTTCCGAGGTGAAGAGAAACATCTTGACGTCCGATTCGTTGCTGGCCAGGCTGCTCAGAGCCTCGACGAATTCGGGCGGGATCTGCTTGTGCGGAAGATAGGCACCACGATTCGTATGGCGTCGCGGGATCGCATCGTACAGCTCACTCGCCTCGCGTTTGCCGGTAGCCAGATCGCCGGTAGCCAGATCTATGTGCGCCAGGAGTTCCGGCGCGGGCTCGGCGGGAATCGGTCCCAGCTTGCCCGGGAAGAACGTCAGGTTGGCTTGGTAGTCATTTGCAGCCGCGGCCAGCATCAGGTTCTCGAGGGCACAGCCCATCCCGATGTGCTCTTCTCGCAGATATGGATCGAGTGCCCCGACATTTCTCTTGGTGTCGATGTACAACTCAATCGACGAACTCGTCACTTTGAAGAGCCAAGGCTGCGTATTGTGCGGACTCGCCGCTAGAATCGCGGCTCGCACCAGCGCAAGGAGTCCATCCTCCTTGTTCGAGTCTTTGCGCCAGTCCTTCCAGGGTTCGTAGGCCGGTCCCTGGCCAACGCTGAAGACGCCCTGATCATAGGCGCGCCAGACTCCTCCGCCTGCAACCACGACGGTAACAACTCCGGCGCCTTTCAGGAATGATCTGCGTTGCATTGAACACCTCTGGCCGGTGCCACGTCTGGCGAAGCGCAGCAGCACCGCAAATATACTCTTGTCGACGCAGTAGACCTATGAATTCCAATGATGTCGCTTACTGGCGCCGGATCGAGGAGCAATTGGCGCCGCGCTGGAGATCGGACCGCTTGCTAAAACTGCCGCGCAAGCGATAGGCTGGTGCGTCAACTTGGAGGGCGGAAGCTCTCTGGTCCCAGCGGAATTTGTCGCGGGTCGAAAGGGTGTTCTTATGCAATTAAAGCTGGCAACACAAACGAAAGATGGAATTCAGATCGTGGACTGCAGTGGCCGGATTGTGTTTGGCGAAGAATCTTCGCTGCTGCGGGAGACAGTGAAGAAAGCCGTGTTGGAGAACAGTCGCATCGTACTCAATCTGGGCGAGGTGAATTACATTGATTCCGGCGGTCTGGGCACGCTCGTGGCCTTGCGCACTAGCGCGCAAAATGCCGGGGGCACAATCAAGCTGACGAACCTGACGAAGCGCGTCGGCGATCTTCTCCAGGTCACGAAGCTGCTCACGGTCTTCGACGTTTACAACTCAGAGGCGGAAGCTATCGAATCTTTCCGCAAGGCGGCTTAGCGGCTCTCGACTCGCGGTTCGTTCACTGCTACGCGGTGCCGCGGTGAACAAGCTGCGCCGGGCTTTCCTCGAAATGCTGCCTCGCATCGTTTTTCTTCTCTGCCTGCTCATGAGCGCCAGCGGCTTCGTGTCTCCGCCGGTTGCGCTGGCCATGGGGCTAGTGTTTGGGCTGACATTTCCCCATCCCTACGGCGACGAAGCGAAGAAGTTCTCCCGGTTTTTACTGAAGGCCTCTGTGGTCGGACTCGGCTTCGGGATGAACCTGCACCAGGTGATTCAGACCGGGCGCAGCGGCTTCGTCTACACCATGCTCGGAATCAGTTTCGCGCTGCTGGCTGGCATGGGACTGGGCGCGCTGCTGCGCGTGCCACGCGTGCCGGCTTTTCTCATTTCCACCGGCACGGCGATTTGCGGCGGCAGCGCCATTGCTGCCGTCGGGCCGATCATCCAGGCCAGCGACGAAGAGATGGCCGTAGCGCTGGGAACTGTCTTCGTGCTGAATTCAGTGGCGCTGCTCATTTTTCCCGCCATCGGCACGGCGCTCAAGCTGACACAATCGCAGTTTGGACTGTGGGCAGCGCTGGCGATTCACGACACCAGTTCAGTGGTAGGCGCAGCGGCCAAGTATGGAGCCGTGGCGCTGGCCATTGCGACCACGGTGAAACTGGCACGAGCGTTGTGGATTGTTCCCCTGGCGATCGCGACCGCGATGGTGCGCGGCTCCAAGGCCAAGATTCAGTGGCCGTGGTTTATCGGCTTCTTTTGCCTGGCTGCGGTGTGCAGCACCTATCTGCCCGCGGGAGCGCACGCCTTCGGCATCGTGGTGAAAGTTGCGAAGATTGGATTGACCGCCACTTTGTTCCTGATCGGCAGCGGCATCTCGGTGGCGACCCTCAAGCAGGTAGGGCCTCGTCCGTTGTTGCAGGGAGTAATATTGTGGTTGTTGGTATCGGTGGGATCGCTGTGGCTGATTCGCATAGGATGGATCGCCCTGTGAGGAAGGGAAGCAAGCAATCGGGGAAGGTTGCAGGGAAGCGACATGAGAGGGGATCGTCTCCGGATACACTTCCGAATAAGTCTTCTCCGGATCCAGCATCGAAGATGAGGATTCGCATCGAGGCCGCGATTCGGCGAATTCCCCAGGGTAAGGTATCAACCTACGGAGCGGTGGCGCGAGCGGCCGGACTTCCCGGGGCGGCGCGGCAAGTGGCAAAGGTGTTGCATCGCGGGTTCGGATTACCCTGGCAACGCGTGTTAGGCGCGGGTGGAGAAATCAAGCTGCGCGGGGACTCGGCCATCGAGCAGCGACTTCGCCTGGAAGCCGAGGGCGTGCGATTTCGTGGGCTGAAGGTTGATATGAAACAGTGTGAATGGAAGTTCGGACGTCGGACCTCAGACACTGGACCCCGAAACCTGAGGCCATGAGGTCGTCCAACGTCCAAAGTCCGGTTCACTTCTTGAACTGCTCGTCGATCTCCACCTGATAGCCGGTGACCATCTTATTGGTCTCGTTGGCCATGCCCACGACCGCCATCAACTCCTTGAAAATCGCGTCGGTCATGCCTTTCTTCTGCGCCGAGGCGGTGTGCGAGGCGATGCAGTAGTTGCATTGATTGGTCACGCTGACGGCGACGTAGATCATTTCTTTGGTTAGCGGGTCGAGCGCACCGGGAGCCATGATCTGTTTGATGTCTTCCCAGGTGCGTTTTAGTGTGGCGGGATCGTGGGCGATCGCTTTCCAGAAGTTGTTGATCCAGTCGGTCTTGCGCGTGGCCATAATGTCGTCGTAAATCGCGCGTACTTCCGGGCTGGCATCTTCGTATTCAATGAGTCCGAGGGTCGACATGAATTCTCCCACTTAAGATCATTTACTACGGAGTCACAGAGACACAGAGAAAACCTTCTTTGGATTTCTTGGAACTTGTTTCTCTCTGTGACTCTGTGTCTCTGTGATGAAAAAGTTCTCTGATACGGCTACTTCCGCTATTTCGGCAATTCCCCGCTCAGCAATTTCTCTAATGCCGCTGCGGGGCAGCGCACGCCCACGTAGAACTGGCCGAACAGCGCATACACGGCGCTCACGTGGTCGAAGCGCATTTCGTAGATCAGCTTCTTGAAGACGAGAGGATCGTCGGCGAACAGATCGACGCCCCACTCCCAATCGTCGAAGCCAATCGAGCCGGTGATGATCTGCTTCACCTCGCCCGCGTAGCGGCGGCCCACCAGTCCATGCTCGTTCATCTGGCGGGCGCGTTCTTCGATGGGCAACGTGTACCAGTTCTTATCTTCTCCGCGCCGCCGGTCCATGGGATAGAAGCAGACGTACCGGTTCGACGGAATTTCAGGGAAAAGCCGCGGATGCATCGCTTCTCGATGCCGGTTGAGCTTGCATTCGATCTCCGCTCTCCATTGCTCGGAGTACGGTTGGATGCCCTGATCGGTAAGTTCTTTGTAAATCTTTAGCGTGGAGTCGTAGAGCCCGAGTTCGATGATGGAGAGATAAGAAGATGTAGGCTCGAGGTAATCGCTGAGCCGCAGGCCGGCCAGCTTGAGTTCCGCCTGGTTGAGGTCCGCAAACGATTTGCGGAAGTGGACCAGCATTAAATCGCCCTTGTGGCCGATCAGGGAGAAAAGCGCGGATTGTCCGGCGACGTTCTTCTCCATGTCGCCCAGCACCGAAGCCGCTTCCCCCGCGATCGCCGATCGCGTCGCTTCGGGCAGGGCGCGCCAGGCCGTCCAACGAAAACGCATCATCTGGTGCAGTACGCTGTAGCCCTCGGTAGTTAGCGGCACTTCGGGGAGCTGTGCGGAGGCGGTTTGCGGGCGTACAGGCGGAGTCGCCACAGTTGTCATGGGATTCTCGGGATGTGTGCTCATCTGGTTTCAGCATCTATTGTACGCAAGAGCCGCCGAGCCAGCGAGTCTACGATTTACAATCATCCTGGCATTCCGCACCCTACGGCAGATCGCCGCATTCATGCGAATACAAACACTGATCCCAGCATTCTGCGTTCTCTTTCTCTTCCCCACTTCGCTGGCAGCGCAGAGCAAGCGCGTATGGGTGCTCCGCGCACCCGGCGCGGCGGTAGAGTACGATCCCGCCACGTTCGCCGAAAAGCGGACGGTGAAGGTTCCGGCCGAGGCCGTAGCATCGCCGCAAAACTTCTCAGTCAATCATCTGGGGCAGATGCTGTTCGCCGAACCTGCCGCCTTGCCGCTCGCAGAAGGCGGTCTCGCGGCCGAGCAGAAGGTGTGGTTCTGGGATGGCCGAGCGGCCGCCACGCTTGTGCGCGAGGTCGCCCGTACCACGTCCACCGCCGGATCAAACCTGTCTATCGCCGAATCGGCGCCCGCGCCTTATCTCTCGGCCGATGGAGAGCATCTCTACTGGTTTTCAAACCAGGCTCGCCGTCTGCAACGCGATGGCGTGGACCTCTCCACCAAAACGACCTGGCAAAGCTGGCGGACCGATCTCGCTGGGGCGGGGCGTGAGGACTTGGCGTCGATTTTGCTGCCCGATTGCTCGTGCCCGACCGGAGGCTGTGAGGAAAGTTGTCCTTACGGCGAGGCTTGGGTTCCCGATGATGGAGTTGGCAGCTTTTTTCTGTTAACGCAATTAGTGGCCGGGAAAACTCAACCTGTCTATAAGTCAACCTCAGTGTATGAAGAAAGCGCCGGCAAGTGGACGGCGACTCCACTCGATCCGCCACTGCGGCGCGTTCTGGATGCGGCGAATGCCAACGCTATCCTGGAAGCCATTCCCGACACGGCCTGTTGCGGCTGGGCGAATCAGAGCGACGATCAGGCTCTGCTACATTTCGACAGTAAGACATTGACCCTGTTCGATGAACAGGCCGCATACAAGAATCCCGACTACGACGTGAGCTTCTACACCGAGAACGGTAAGCTTTCGCACAACCTCAGCTCAGTGGCGTTGACTATCGTCGCTACTTCTCAGGCGAACAAGCCGATTCAACTTGCCGAGGACGGACAGGCTAACCCGGAAGAGTCGCAACGCATTCGCAAGGCTCTGCTGGATTTGCCGGCGGTCGAAGTGAAGAGGATCGACGGGAAGAGCAACCAGGATTCGCCGCGGCGTATCGCATTCTTGCCGCACGCCACGCTGGTGGGCTGGATCAACGACAAAGAGATTCTCATCGTCGAGGGACATCTGCTGGTTGCCTATAACGTAGCGAGCGGGGCGCGGCGGAAATCAAGCGTTCGTGTCGACGATGCCGGGCATGTCTTTCTGCGGTGAGGACGCCAGCATAACTACATGGTTGTCGATCGCCGAAACGGTTGCGGCAACATTGCGGCAGGAATAGCTAAGGATTACCGATCATCTAAAATACAGGACATTTGTCGAATACATGACTACTGCACCTTGCACATGCTGACCACGTCGTCGGCGATCTTCTCCGCAGCGTCCAGGACCGTTGGCATCTCATGCGGCGCATCCTGCACGCAGACTGGTGCGGGTGGACCGTTGGGACTGCTCACTTGGTCAAACCACTCCAACCCTTGCGGCACGGCGACCGAGCCGTCCAGCCCTCCGAACATAATGTTCACGGCCGTTTTCGGGTAGCTGTAGATCGCTCCGGGACCATCCACGCTGTCGGATAGCAACTGCGCCTGATTCGCGGTGTTTCCGCCCATGGACTGGGTGCAAATCGGAGCACTGTAAGCTGGATCGACGATGGCAGCATCGTCCGGTGAAAAGGTGAGAAACCTGGTGCCCTGGCCGCAGGGCGTGGGCAGAGAACCTCCGTTGCCGATGCAACCGTAGTCGAGCCGGGCCAGGGGCGGGCCACTCGTGGGTTGGATGAAGGAGAAAATGGAATCCAACCCGTAGTGCGTCACGGCGTGGGTAATCGCCGCTCCTCCTGCGCTATTGCCGGTTGCGCAAAACGGCTTGCTCGTACTCGATGCGTGGATGTTCTGATAGACCCATTGCGCTGCCGTAGCATACCGGCATGCGAGTCGGCGAACTCCGCCCGGTCCCGTCAGCCAGCCTGTGGGGGTGGCATTATTGTTGAATGGGCCGCCGAATGCGATCTGCACGGTTGTGAACCCGGCGTCCAGGACATTTTGAATCGCATTGATGCCGTACGTCCAGGTTGTATCGTATAGGGTCATGCCGCCGGTTCCCGTCCCAAATATGACCGTCCCGTTCGCCGTACCTGTCGGGGTGTTCACCTTCAGATAGGTCGTGAAATCCGCCACATAAGGGCAAGAAATATCGAGCGAGTAACAAGTTGAACCGGAAATACCTCCGTCGGGGCACGTGATTTGCGAATTACTGCTCACCGTGCCTAACGGATCTGTGGGCAACAGGGTTACAGTTGTGGTCGCCGACTGCGACGAATCTGCCTGCGACACCGCCGTAATCGTAACCGTTCCCGAGTTCGGCGCTGGGGCTGGCGCAATGTACAGCCCGGTGGCGTTGATCGTGCCGGTAGAGGCGTCGCCACCCGCGCTTCCGTTCACCTGCCAGTTGAAAGCCGTGCTGGGATTGCCATTGAGGGTGGCGCTGAATTGCAGATTAGCGCCCACCCCCATGGAAGGCGAAGTAGGGCTGAGGGAAACACCAGCGGGGGTTACGAAGTTCGTGCTTCCAGTCCCGCCGCCACAGCCAGGCGAAAATTGCAGGAAAACCAGACACGTCAGAGCAAGCGTCCCTCTAAAGCTGGTGATATTCCCCATATAGGTCAGAACGCTCCTAAGTTTATTTCGAAGGATAGGTGTCAAGGCGGTGCTAGGCTCGATTGCGGGTTCTAACATGCGGCTTCCCGAGATCGGGTGCTCTGCGGCAAGAACAAACAGCACCTGTCGACAACGCACTAACATTATAGGCCCGACTGGAATCGTTAGCGAAACTAAGGCGATTTCGCCAAATTGGGAATTGTCGAGAAACTCAGGCAATGATACGTTCTCCCTTCCTCCGCCCTGCGCGATAAATCATCCAACCGAGGAAGTTTGCTCCCAGCACCACCCCCGCGATTTTTAACGAGTACAGCCATGAACTCTCAACATCGATGATGGGAAAAATCGAAAGCACGACGTAAAGCAGTGTCATCAGGAATCCCGAGACGGCAGCCAGGCGCAGCCACAGGCGCGGGCGAAGTCCGCGATCCTTCGGCGATAGGAACGGAATGGCGAACAGCGCCAGATAAGCAATGGCGTAAAACGTGAAGGCCCAGGTCAGCAAGAGCTCGTAGGCTTCCTGCGGGCCGACTCCGATAAGCGCTGCCGCGCTGCCAGCCAAGGTGATTGCTCCCAGGAAGAGAATCGAGTTGATCGGAGTCTTGTACTTGGCGTGTAGTCGCGTGAACCACTCCGGCAGCAGGTGGTCCCATCCCGCCACCATGGGGAGCCGCGCGCTGGCGCTGAAGTACACGCTGAACGATGTGGGGTAATTCACGAAGAGAAGAACAATCGCCAGCGGAATGATGAAACCGGCGACGCCGGCAAACCCTAAGCCGGGTGCGCCCAAGCGCAGCGCTTGTGGGATAGGGCCGACCACGTCCACAGCCTCAGGGGCGACGAACGCCAGAATAGAGCTGGTGGCGAAGATATAGATGAGCGCAATGAAGGGCGCGGTAATGAGCACTGATCGCGTGAGATTGCGCGCGGGGTTGCGGCACTCTCCCGCAAAGATGGCGACATACTCGAAGCCGCTGAGCGCGCCGAACATCATCTTGGCGAATACACTCAGGCTGAAGACGGTGAGTGGAGGCATGACCAGGCGAAGGGGGTGATACTCGGCCAGCGTCCCGCGCCACCTGCCCAGCAGCGGAGTAGCGATGAGCACCGCGAGTGTGATCAGCGTGGCGATGCTTCCTGCGTTGCTCAGCCATTTGCCAACTTGCAGCCCCAGAGCGGCTAACAACATCATCGCGAGAATTAAGCCGCACGAGACGGTGAGAATGAGCCACCGGCTGGAATTTATCCATGCGGCCGCCGGACCCAGGGCATAGGCCGCGAACGTTGTGGTGACCAGCCCGATCACGGCCACGTAAAGCATCACGAAAAGCCAAAGATTCCACGCCACTAGAAAGCCGATCTGATCGCCAAACGCCAGACGCGCCCACTCATACAAACCACCTTCCAGCGGCATGAGACGATTGAGATGAGCCACCACCATGGCGAGCGGAATGAAGAACAGGACGAAGGCGACCAGCCAGAAGACTACGTGTGCAGACCCGGCCTTCGCCGCGGTGCCGAAGAAATCCAGCACGATGACCAGAAGGATCTGCGCCATGACCAGGTCGAACAGGCCAAGCTCCTTGCGCAGTTCGGTGCTGTGAGCCTGGACTTCGGCCTCACCCGTCCGTGCCGGGATGGAATTGCCCGTCAAATCGCTCGGCCTGCACCCGTTATGGTTTCTTCTCTGCCGGCTTAAGCAGTAAGTCTTGATAGTCGAAACTGAAATCGGCCAGCGGTGAAACCGCCGCCATGCGCGCGCTTTCGATGCTTCCCTCCGGCTTCAGAGAGAACGTGACAAATGCGTCTTCGATGGTGCGATCGCGCCAGTGCGCTTTGAAAGTGTCGTACTGCCAGTGCTGCAGGTCACCGATCATGGTCGGCGTGTGGTCGAAGCTGATGATCAAGCCGCCGTTCTCCCCTCGGATGGTGATAGGTCCATACCAGGCATCGTTGTAAGCGCCCTCATATTTCTCCAGCGGCAGGGAGGGCTTGGAGTCCACTGCGCGTGCGCCTTCCGCTTTCCTCATCGATTCCGCGGCTTCTTTTTCTTCGGCATCTTTCACGGCCTTGAACGCGCCGATCCAGTCCGTAGGCGGCAATCCAAAATAGTGATCAAGCACGTGATAAAGGATGGAGTCGAACGCGCCGCCCTCCTCCGCATTGGTCAGCACCACGACGCCAAGATTCTCCTCGGGAACCAGCATCACACGAGAAACGAAGCCAGCCACACCACCGGTGTGGCCCGCGAGCTTGCGACCGTGATAATCGCGCAAACCCCAGCCCAGAGCATAGTCCGCGAAGTTCGGTTTCAGTCCCGCCAACGGCGGCGGAGGATTCCCGATCGGCAGAATGGTCTGCGGCGACCACATTTCTTTCGACTGCTGCTCACTGAACAGGCGGCCGTCGCGGTCCACGAATTTTCCACGGTTAAGTTGCAGTTGCACCCATTTCGCCATGTCAGCTGCGCAGGAGTTGATCGCGCCCGCTGGGCCGGCGTTGTCGAGCACTTCAAAAGGGATAACTTGAAGCTTGCCATCCACGCGCTCATGCGGGAAGGCATAGTCATCGCCCGGCTTGAAAGCGGCGTTGCTGACGTTGGAATTGTTCATGCCCAGCACCGCGAAGATGTGCTGGCGGATGTAGTCGTCCCATGAAGTTCCCGTCACGGCGGGAATGATCTGCCCGGCCGTCATGTAGAGCAGGTTGTCATAGGCATAGTGGCTTCGGAAGCTGGACGCCGGCTTCATAAACCGCAGCTTGTAGATAATTTCTTCGCGCGTGTAAGTGGAATGCGGCCAGAACAGCAGATCGCCTTCGCCCAGTCCCATGCCGCTGCGGTGCGTGAGCAGGTCGCGGATGGTCATCTCGTGAGAAACGTACGGGTCATACATCACGAAGCCGGGTAGCCGCTGGTAGACGGGATCGTCCCAGGAGAGCTTGCCCGCGTCCACCAGCCCGGCGAGAGCGGCAGTCGTGAAAGCCTTGGTGTTCGAACCGATGCCGAACATCGTGCGTTCATCGACCGGGGTAGGATCGCCCAGCTTGCGCACGCCGTAACCCTTCGCGATCACAATCTTGCCATCTTTCACGATGGCTACTGCCATCCCAGGGACATCAAAGGTTTTCATGGAACTAGCGACGTAGGAATCCAGGTCGGGGGGCGGCGCAGTCTGCGCGCAGAGCGGGACGGCGGAGGCCACCATGAGAACGGCGGTATAGAGTGGGCGAGGCAGTTTGAGCATAGGCTTCCCTTGCAGAAACCGAGACGCAGCATTAGAACACAAACACAAAGGATAGGTTTCAGTGGTCAACCGGAATAGCGGATCGGCGGCTCGGGGGTCGAGTCCGTGACCCGGCGACCATGGCGCTCACGGAGTGCTGCGTAGAAAAAGCAGGCGAGCGCCTCTGCACCCGCCTGCCTCGAAGCCAGCCAAGAATCGAAGTGGCGCGGCTATCTAGTGGTGATCGTGGTCCCCATGCGCGTGCCGCCAGTTCCAATACTCTTTCTGCTCCTCGGGCCGCAGCTTGCGGAAGTCTCTAGTTTCATCGCGGTGGTTTTCGCGGGCCCACTGGTGGTAATACACCACTTCCTCGTCGTTCCAGACGTGGTAATCGCTGTAGTACGGGTCATAGACCCGGTAGGGATGATGCTCGGCGCAGGCCGTCCCCAAAATGGAAAACGCCATGGCGCCGGCCAGGAAAAGTGAACTAAAAAAACGCGACTTGCGGTTCATCGGTGAATGGTCCCCCCTCTGGTTTTGACTTCTTAGTGCTGTCTATCACCCATACAGATTCAACCCCACGCCTCGTAATTCGTTGCGCCGGCGCGCCAGTGGGTTGCTGACGAGGCGAACCCCGCACGTGCCCGCAACAGCAGAACTACACAAGGTGGAGGCTCCGGTCGCAGGAAGTTGCATACGGGCAACTTCCTGGCGCGGTCTCCATCGACCGCCTATATCCAAGAAGAGATTGGGATTTCCTCCATATTTTTTCCGCGATGTCCTGAAATGTCCCGAGTTGTCCTGTGTTGTCCCTTGCCTTGTCTTATCGATCTCGACTATCAAGTCAGAGCGGAGCCGAAGTCTGCGCTCCGTTCGCCGCAGCGGACGGTAAAGGCTGCGACGGATTCCCCGGTTGGAACATTCGGGAGAGATGAAGGCTGACGGGCTGAAGAGTTCGGGCAAGCGCTGGCACGGAACAGGTTGCAAGATTTTTCATCTTGACAATCTTTTCTCAGTGTCTATGATGCGTGTGCCCTCTCTACGAGCCCGTCCGGGTTCGTACAGTATTTCGCAGTTCCACGTCTTAAGTTCTGGGGAACAAAAACAAGATCAAGGTTAGCTGACGTCCAATTGAATCTGTTCTATGGAGTCTTTCATGCGCCCAGCGTTCTCTCGTGCACTTGCTCTGTCGATTACTGTCCTTTGCCTCCTCGCAGCCCTTTTCAGCCTTAACGGACTGGCCTCAGCACAAGCCACTGCAGGGTCGAAGCACAAACTTTCGCAGCAGGAGTTGCTGACCCAGCGCCCCGTAGCGAGCACGGCGGCAAAGGCGCGCGCGGCGAAGAAGACTCCCGCGCCACCGCCACTGACCTCGGATACTTGGAACGGCACGGCCGGCGACGGCCAGTGGACGACTGCCGGCAATTGGAGCGCCGGTGTGCCCAGCAGTAGCAACGCCGTGACTATCGGCACGACAACGGCTGCGGTGAGTCTGGCCAACAGTGATACTGGCAGCTTCGGAACACTGACGCTCAGTAACGGCGGCGACTCGCTTACGGTCGACAATAACGCTTTTCTCGAGGCCTTCGGCAACATCAGCAACGCCGGAACCATCACCCTGAGCGCCACTGGCAACGGTACCCAGTTGTATCTGGAAAATTCGTTGACCCTGAGCGGCAGCGGCTCGGTTAACCTGAACAGCACCAACGGGCAGTACACCGGTCTGGTCAACGGTTTGAATGGTCTAACCCTTACGACCTCGTCGAACATCACAGGTGCTGGTACGGTAGCCGACGGCAACTTGAATTTGGTCAACTCCGGCACGATCAACGCGAACATCAGCGCCCAGACCCTTTTGGTCAATCCCGATACCTGCAGTACTTGCACAAGTACCAATACAGGGACGCTGGAGGCTACCAACGGCGGACAACTTACTCTATCGAACGGGACATGGACGCAGAGCGGAGGCGGGAAGATTACCGCAGCGGCGGGATCCGACGTGCTTCTGCAGAGCAATGTAAGCATCACCGGCGGAACTTTGTCGACCACGGGAAGCGGTGTGATTTACAACGCGGCCAGCAATGACGTGTTCCTGACCAACGTCACTAACACCGGAAACTACACGATNNCGATCCAGAACAACGGCGCCACCGAGATCTCGGGAACGTTGACCAATAACGGCACCATCACCATGGACGCCCTGGGCAACGTTACCGAACTGTATTTGACCGGGAACACTACGTTGTCGGGCAGCGGCACGGTGGTCTTGAGCAGCACCAACAACCAGTGGACCGGCTATATTAACGGGGTCGCCGGAACCGTACTGACGAACCAGTCGACCATCAACGGCTGGGGGACCGTGGGCGACGGGAACGTGCAAATCTCCAACGCCTCCAATGGCGTGATCAACTCGAACATCAGCGGCGGAGACATTTTTCTGAACCCGTACACATCCACAACTTCCACCAACGCCGGGCTTATGGAAGCGACCAACGGCGGCACGTTGACCATGAGTAACGGCACGTGGACCAACACCGGAACCATCCAGGCTGCGACCGGCTCTTCCGTAGTTTTGCAAAACAATGTGAGCATTACCGGGGGAACGCTGGAGTCGACTGGCACCGGTGCCGTCATAAATGCTGCCAGCAACAACGTTTTCCTGACCGGCCTCACTCNNACTCTGGCCGGCACCTACGATATTCAAAATAACGCTGCCACCGAAATCAACGGCACGATCACAAACAACGGAGTGATCAACCTGCAAGGTACCGGTAACGTCACTGAGCTTTATGTGACCGCAGCGGGCACGGGCACGGCGACATTGACCGGTTCAGGATCCATCGTATTAGGCACTGGCGGGGGCAACCAGCTCAATGGCGCGGGTGGAACATCGCTCATCATCGATCAAACCGTCTCCGGGGTGGGCAACATCGGCGAAGGCATTCTGACGCTCACCAACAACTCCACCATCGATGCCAATATCAGTCCCACGGTGTCGACATCGCCCCTTTATATTCAGGCCGGCGCAGGGGGTATGAGCAACACCAAGACTCTCGAAGCCACCAATGGCGGCACCCTGATCGTGACCGGGAGTACGATCACCAATAGCTCGGCCGGTGTGATTGAGGCTGTGGGCAGCGACACCAGCAGCAATCCCTCCACGGTAGTTCTCACCGGCAACACCACGATCATCGGAGGAACGCTTACCACGACGGGCGCCGGAGTGATTAATGTAGCTGCCAGCAATGTTGCAAATCTGACGAACCTCACCAATACGGGCACATTGAATGTGCAGAACAACGGCGAGATCCTCTCCACCGGGACGATTACCAACAACGGCACCATCACCCTGCAGGCCTCGGGCAATCAGACCTTCTTCTACGCCCCGAACGCGACCGTCTTAACGGGTACGGGCACGCTGGTATTGAGCAGCACGAACAACCAGTACACCGGCAATCTTGACACTCCCGGCGGATTTACCAACAACGAAACCATCACCGGCGCGGGCCAGATCGATACCGGCGTATTCACCAACAATGGGACGATCAACGCCAACATCAGCGGGCAGACTCTGCTGCTGCAATCGCTCACCACCGGAACTGCCAACACCAAGACGATGGAAGC
>PMXH01000478.1:0-246 GCA_003165855.1 Acidobacteriaceae bacterium
GCCGATTCGCAAACCGTGTGCAGCCCCAGACCACGCGCCAGCTTCTTGAGCTCATGAAAATTGTCGCCGACCGGCGCTTTGGCGCGCAGCCAGTCCGGTTTGGGGACGCGAACCGGAGGTCCGACTTCGATCTGGATCAGTTGTGAAGTCCCTGCCATCTGTTCGATTCTACCAGTTCATGCCTCGTCTTCAGCCCACCTCGACCAGACCGTAGGTATGCTGCCAGCGCGTGCGCAGGGCGACCAG
>PMXH01000478.1:289-4626 GCA_003165855.1 Acidobacteriaceae bacterium
CGCAACTGATGAAGCTGCGCCAGGCCAAAGCGCTCGGCATGCTCAATCACCATTACCGTGGCGTTCGGCACATCCACACCTACTTCAATCACCGTGGTAGCAACCAGAATCTGCAGCTCGCCCTTCTGAAACATGCGCATGACTTGATCTTTCAAGTCGGAATCCAGCCGTCCGTGCAACAGCCCGACCTTCAGATCGGCGAACACTTTTCCACTGAGTTCGCGGTACATCTTGACCGCAGCCTTCAGCTCGGTCTCCTCGTTTTCCGCGATGACCGGGTAGACCACATACACTTGATGCCCCTTTGCAACCTGCTTGCGCACAAAGTCNNAAGCGGTGCTGCTCGTCGACGATCACCAGTCCCGGCTTCGCGAACTCGACTTTCTCCTCCAGCAGCGCGTGCGTGCCGATGACGAGCTGTGCGCCGCCCTGGGCGATATGCCGGCGGATCTCGCGCTTGCGGTCGGCCTCCAGCGAGCCGGTTAGCAGGACGATGCGATACCCGGCATTCTCCAGAATTCTGCGCGCGGAGAAGTAATGTTGCTGCGCGAGAATCTCGGTGGGAGCCATCAATGCGACCTGATAACCGTTCTCGATGGCGATGATCGCCGCCTGAAAGCCGACGATGGTTTTGCCCGAGCCCACATCGCCCTGCAGCAAACGCCGCATGGGATGCGGCTTTTGCATGTCATCGGCAATCTCTTTCAAGACCCGTTTCTGCGCCGCCGTGGGATGGAAGGGCAGAATCTTCTTGATGGCCTGGCGCACCCGGTCGTCCAGTTGGAACGCAATGCCGGTCTGCGTCTTCTGCTGGCGGCGCTTGAGCTCGAGTCCCAGTTCGATGAAGAACAATTCTTCAAAGATCAGCCGGATGTGCGCGGGCGTGCGCGACGATTGCAAGTCTTCGAAGCTCTCGCCAGCCTCGGGCCAGTGCACTTTCCACAGCGCCTCGCGCGGCGAAACCAGCGCCAGACGCTCGCGTACGGCTGCCGGGATCGCTTCGGCGAGCTCGGGAGTAAGATCGTCGAGCGCCGTGCGGATGACTCGGCGAAACCACCGTGCGGTCACGCGGCCTTGCCCCGCAGACTCGTAGATGGGCACAATGCGCCCCACTTCCAGCGAGGTTGCGGCTTTGTCTTCCGCGCCATTTCCCTCGGCATCGCCCAGCATCTCGAACTGCGGCTGCATAATCTGCAGCTCTCCGCTGCGCGAGTCCTGCTCCACCTTGCCATAGAGCGCCACCAACTGGCCGGGTTTGAACTTATCTTGCAGGTAGGTGGCGTTGAACCACAGGCATTTCAGGCGAGATCGTCCCTGGCCCACGGTGAGTTGGAAGATGGGCATGCGCCGGGTGCGAAATAGCCCAGAGTTGCGGACTTCGCCAATCACGGTCGCCATTTCGCCGGCTCTCAACTCAGCAATGCCGCGCGGATTCAGCCGGTCTTCGTAGCGAAAAGGCAAATAGTTGAGCAGATCGCCCACCGTGGCAATGCCCTTGGTGGCAAGAATCTCCGCCAGCTTGGGGCCAATCCCCTTCACGTATTGCACCGGCGTGGTGAGTTCAAGCATGGCAGAGGTTCCAGAGGAATGTTAGCAGCAACGCCCATAGATGCCCTGCCGGGTTTTTCCTGGCGGAAAACCCGTCGACTAGGACAGTCAAGAAATGTAACAATCGGGCTGGGGATCGAGCAGAGGTACGGAAACTCATATGTTCGATACGAGCCGTTCATGGATTACCAAATACCTTCTCATCACAGCGCTGATGCCGCTGTTCGCAATCAGTGGACAATTACGCGGGCAAGACGAAAAAGACCCACACCGTCCGGCCTGCACAAGTGCGCGCTGCCGTAAAATCAAGGCCTATCTAAAGGCCCACTACTGCGGCGAATCACCCTTTGGAAACGGGCCTGATGACGGTTGTGACATTCGTCCCGCCAAAAAGCTCGGGACCGATATCAAAGTGATGGCAGACTTTGACTGTAAATGGATTGAAGGAGCACGAAAGTGCCAACAGCATGGGCAGCCTTCTTCAGAAGTTCGTGGAATCCTAATCAGCGAATTGCGGCGACTCGGCTTGCCTGCCAAGGCAAGTGGACAAATCAATTTTACTGTTTGGACATCCACTGCCTCAGATTGGTCCCTCGCTGAGGCGTATTACCACCATGCAGCAGGATCTTACGTTATAACGCTCTGCCAAGTGATTGTGACCATCGACCAAAGGTCGCAGGTGCACGTGCTGCGGAAGGTACAGTTCCAAAAAACTGATGAAGACAAACCTGCGGTAACAACGTGGTCCCCAATTGACTTGGCAGATGCCGACGGCGATGGGCGGATCGAGGTCATTTTGGAAGGGGACGCTTATGAGGACCACTGGCTTGAGGTTGAAAGCATCCAGGACGGATCCTCCCGCACCATCTTTTCCGGGCTCGGCTACTACCTGTGAGGAGTTGTATCGAGGCCAAATGGCGAGCGGAAGGAATAACTAGCCATGCCGGACCGTTGGAACACCCGCCGACATATGACCGGGCCCTCTCACCCCGGTGTCTAAACCTTCGGTGCTCCTAAATCTGATTCAAGCTCTGTTCGCTATTATTCTGGGCAACCTGGCCTACTTCTTTATTGGTCCCGCCTTTCACCTGCCCGCCCACCGGCCATTTCAGTTCGACTGGGGCCTGATCGTGGACTTCTGGTTCTGCGCCGTTGCCTATGGGCTGATCCGCACCGCTAGAAGGTGGAAATAGGGTCCGACGGGGTCATACCGGCGGAGCCGTTTTTCGCGTCGAGGGTAGACCGCAGCGTCCGTGCGCTCGGAGATCCCTCACCCGGCTGAAGTGCGCCGGGTTTCGGGATGACGCCTCTTTCTCGAAGTCGAGCCCCCACACCTGCCTGGCGGGACCCTTCGACTTCGCTCAGGGCAGGCTGCCGGCGCTACCGCACTACGTTACTTTGGGAACCTCGGGAAATTGCCTTCGTCACGTTACGATATTTCTGACGTATGAATAAAATCGCAGTCCTGTACGACGCTGGCCAAGCTGTGCTCTCCACCTTCGATCTGGACGAGGTGTTGCAGCGCATCCTGGCCATCGCACACGACTATTTTCATCTGCGGAATGTGGCGATCGGGCTGCTGGACAAGCAGTCGCAGGAGTTGTACATCCGATCACAGATTGGCTGGGACGAAGGGCAGGACAAGATTCGCGTGCCTTTGGGGCAGGGGATCACGGGAGCGGCAGCGCTCAAGAAGCAGCCGGTTTATGCGCCTGACGTCAGCCAGGACCCGCGGTATTTCTGTTCCGCCAAATCCACGCGTTCCGAACTCGCCATCCCTTTGATGGTGCAGGATGAAGTGGTGGGCGTGCTCGATTGTCAGAGCGACCGCGTGAACCACTTCGACCCCGAGACCATCGATCTACTCACGCTTTTCTCCACCCATGCATCGATAGCCCTGCAGAACGCGCGGCTGTATTCTCTGGAGCAGCAACGGGCGCGGCAACTGCAGGCGATCAACGCCATCGCCCAGCAAACGACAGCGGTTCTGGACCTGGAAGAACTGCTGCGCCGGGTCTGCCAGCTGATTCAGGACGCGTTCCGGGTCTCGCATGTCTCGCTTTTCTTACGGGAAGATCACGACCTGGTGCTGCGGGCTCATCACGGAACGCTCACCCCTTGTATTTCGGAAGGCGGCCGTTTCTCCGCGACCCAGGAGCCTTGGGCAAGCATCCTCGCCGATAGCATTACGTCGATCGAAAAAGATTTTGGCGGCACGTCCGGAACCAAGTTTTTTGCGGAATCGGCCGCGCGCATGTGTATTCCGCTGGTTTCGTTCGGGCAGACGCTGGGAGTGCTCGCCCTCGATAGCNNCTTGCGTACCTGGACGGTCTGACGGGTATTTTCAATCGGCGCTTTTTCGAACTGCGCATCATGGAAGAGATTGAGCGCGCCCGGCGCGGCGGCGCGGGCATGGCCGTCATCATGGCCGACATTGACCAGTTCAAGCGGCTCAATGACGAGTTTGGACACGTGCTGGGCGATGAAGTGCTCCGGCAGGTTTCGTCCCTGTTTCACCAGCAGCTGCGCAAGATTGACGTGGTATGCCGCTACGGCGGCGAGGAATTCGGAATCCTGCTGACCCAAGTCAACGCGCAGCAGGCGCTGAGCGTGGCGGAGAAACTGCGGAAAATGGTGGAGAGTTGGCCGTTCCCGGGTGTGCCCCGGACCGTAACCATCAGCGCCGGAGCCGCTGCCTTTCCCGAACACGGCAAGACTCGCGACGAGTTGGTGAGAGCGGCAGATTCCGCTCTCTACGCCGCCAAACAGGCGGGACGAAACCGGGTCTG
>PMXH01000143.1:0-221 GCA_003165855.1 Acidobacteriaceae bacterium
CGCAATCTTACGCTCGATTTGCACGCTGTTTCGGCAGGTTACACGGCACGAGTCGCAGGCGCCACAAGCTTCGAGTCCTCGGCCCGGTGCAGCCGATGCCAGCATCTCCCGCGCCATCCCGATATTTCGGTATTGCACGGCATACATGTGCGATCTCATCAACACGGGTATATCGACCTGCTTGGGACAATCCTTCCTACACTCGCCGCACTGCTGGCAAA